>NZ_CDHP01000044.1:0-548 GCF_900002895.1 Ercella succinigenes
CTCTGAATTTTGAAGGTTGCCAGAAGCCCGTCAATGGCATTGTTCTTGAACTCACTTCCGCGGTCTGTATGGAATATCCGGATCTTTTTCAGTTCAGGCCGGATACGGGCAAAAGCTTGATACACCAGCTTGGGATCTTTGTGGGGACCCGAACTATAGCCAATGAATTCCCGGTTATGCAGATCCGTAATCAGACACACGTAGTTCCATCTGCCAGCCACGCGTACGTACGTCAAATCGCTGACAACAACCTCCAGATAGTCTCTGTTATTGAATTGTTGCTCCACATGGTTGTTGATTTCTTCTTCATTAGTGTGCTTATGCTGAACTTTGAACTGTGCCACCGTATAGTTGGAGACAAGGCCCAGCTCCTTCATGATTCGGCCGATCCGCCTTCTGGAGGCTACGGTGCCTTCTTTTCTAAGCTCTTCTTTGATTTTCCGGGTACCATAGTTGCGTCTGCTGGCCAGGAAAATCTGTTTGATCGAATCCCGCAAAGCATACTCGTCTGCTTTGCATTTCGGCTTGTAGTACAACGTGCTTCTTGC
>NZ_CDHP01000045.1:0-82279 GCF_900002895.1 Ercella succinigenes
TCTGCTGGGTAAGATAACGGTGAGAATACCTGTACCTGAGCAGCATCGTGGCAAGGAGAATCTGGCAATAGCTTATATAGATGATGATGGCAATATAGAATTGTTTGATACAAAGCTGGTCATAGTAGATGGCATCGAGTATCTTGAATTTGAGACAGATCATTTCTCAATGTATGCAATAGTACAAAGAGATTCAATGCCACTGGCATCAGATCAGACACCAAAGACAGGACAAACCAGCAGATCGCCGATATTGCCTGCCCTATTGATAGCAGGGGGATTGGCAACAGGAATAATCAGACGCAAAGCAAGTAAAGATAAAACTGAAAGCACAGTCAAATAGAAGCTTTTAGTGGCTGATGAAAATTAAAGTAACAAGTTTGCTGTGCAGCAGCAAAAGCATACACAATTAAGAAATCTTAAAAAACCTTGAAATGATCTGCCAGGATTGTTTCAGGGTTTTTTCTGTGTTATGTATTATTAGCCCGGTTGCAATGCTAAGTTGACTGAAACAGTTTGATTAGGGTAATAATTCCTCATAGTAATCTTACAGTAACTGGGCAGTAATGTTTTTAAAAAGAAAATAATTTATTTAGATATAAAATGCATAAAACGAATAACAAATCTCGATTAAGTTATGTTACTATAAACATATTGTGATGACTTTTTGTGCAGATTGGCTTAGGGGGCAGTTTTAGCGCAAATATTATGTGTAAAGCATAAAAGGAGGACTGAAATGTCAAAATATGTGAAGGGTTCATCAAAAGTAATTTCATTGCTACTATGTTTGATTTTACTTGCGGTAATGTTGCCGGCAGGAGTTCTGGCAGTTCCTGTTCAGCCAGTTTTTTCAGGAGAGGGAACAGCCGCATCTCCGTATCTGATTCAAAACAAAGCAGATCTTTATGAGCTGGCAGAGAGAATAAATGATGAAGACACATCTGTTGCTTATGCAGATAAGCATTATAGAATGACAAATGATATAGATCTTGATGATGTTCTTATACATGCAGCTGAAGATGATATTGATATCAGCGGTAGCGGTCTTAATACCAATTTTATGCAAATAGGTCGTCCTAGTAAAAATGGAGATCTTTATTTCAAGGGAGTTTTTGATGGTGCAGGATATGCGATAAAAAATATGAGTGTCAATGATATAGGTATAAAATCTGCAAACATTGAGCCTTTGCGTGCATATGATCAGATGTCTTTGTTTTATGAACTTGGTTCAGGAGGTGAAATTAAAAATATTTTCTTTACGGGTATAGATGTTGATCTAGATGACTATTATGGAAGATATGCACCTGTTGTCACTTATATTGAAGCGGGAGCGACTGTCAGCAACATAACTACCCAAGGTAATGTTGCAGCAGAAGTGGTAACCGGTATTGCTGTTGAAAACTTTGGAACAATAAAGAATTGTACCAATAATATTAATATACAGGCAGGAGAATTTGCATCAGGCATAGTGGCTTTTAACTTTGGACAAGTATTGGATTGTTCAAATCAGGGGGAGATAAATGCATTTAATTCTGCGGGTATAGTCCTTTTTAATTATGGTAAAATATCAAACTGTCATAATTATGGATCTCTGAAGGGACAAATGACAACAGCAGGAATCGCGGCTCTTATTTCAACCGGAATGCAGTTAGTAGATTTTACAGATAGAGATCACACAGGTAAAGCCATAATTGTAAATTGCAGTAATAGTGGCACTATAAGCGGAATAGCTATCAGTGCAGGTATTGCAGCATTAGCGTTTAATGACACTATTATTGCAAACAGCTATAATACAGGTGCAATTTTATTTGTGCCTCCACTTGAGCCTGGAAATATAAGTATAAGTGTGGGAAAAAATAGCTTTTCATTTGGAGGTATAGTGGCTGAAGTAATAGAAAGCTATTATGATATAGATGGATTAGGATTGGCAGATCTGGAAGAAGATATATCGGTATTTACGGAATCGGATGGCAGAAACGCTGGCAGTTTTGAACTTGTCAATTGTTATAATACTGGTACTATCGATATAAGTTGGCTGGAACCTTATTTAGATTTAGCAGACGTGTACGTTGGATCCCTGATAGGTCGTTCCACACCATATCTGACAATAGAAAACAGTTATTATCTAGCCGCAGGCTTAGACCCAGTCGGAGCCGTGATGGATTTAGGTCTGAGATCAGACTTGCCTGAAAAGGAAGCCACAATGACAGGTCTGGCAACTTTTACGAATAATAAAGGAACACTAACAGCGGTCTTCGGCCACAGCATAATAGAAAAAGAAACAAAACTTATAAATGCTCTAAATACATGGGTGAGGAAGGAAGCAGCCGGAAGTACTTACAAATACTGGGGAGCAAGTGCTGATGTCAACGGAGGCTACCCGTACTTTAACAATTCTGTAGCAGTTTCTTATAATGGTAACAAGGGCACGGTAACAGTTGATAGTCAGAACAAAAGACCGGGACTTACTTACGGACAGTCATCAACAGGTGCTTCACAGGCATTGCCTAAGGCCAGCAGAACAGGCTACAATTTTGCGGGGTGGTATACTTCGGCGGCAAATGCAAATCAGGCAGGAACTACAGGTAAAGTAAGTGATAGCATGACTATTACGAATAGTGCCAAGCATACGATTTTTGCCGGCTGGACAGCAAGAAATGACACAGCATACAAAGTAGAACATTATCTTCAGGAAACAGCAGGAAGCAATAATTATGTGCTTAAGGAAACACAGAACCTAAAAGGCACAACAGCTGCAGCAATCAGTGCATCAGCCTTAACATATGAAGGTTATAAGGAAAACACTAGCCATACAAGACGTAAAGCAAGTGGCACTATAGCAGCAGATGGAAGTCTTGTACTGAAACTGTATTATGACAGATTGGTCGCACCGGTTAACTTCAGCCCTAAAGATACTAACACCGGAATACAGGTGTTTGGTCTGGAAAATCTTGTTAGATTAACACCGGAAGAACTGGCAAATGCCAGTGAAATAATGATCTATCTGAGAGTAGAGGAACTGGCAGACGACACGATAAATACACAAGTGAGAGAGACTGCCAGAACATCACTTGCGACACAAGGACATGACCTGTTAGAGGTCTTTGACATCTCGATTATAAAAAGAATAGTAGGATATGATAATAGTGTCTGGGAAGGCAAGGTTCCTAATTATGATCTGCTGGGTAAGATAACGGTGAGAATACCTGTACCTGAGCAGCATCGTGGCAAGGAGAATCTGGCAATAGCTTATATAGATGATGATGGCAATATAGAATTGTTTGATACAAAGCTGGTCATAGTAGATGGCATCGAGTATCTTGAATTTGAGACAGATCATTTCTCAATGTATGCAATAGTACAAAGAGATTCAATGCCACTGGCATCAGATCAGACACCAAAGACAGGACAAACCAGCAGATCGCCGATATTGCCTGCCCTATTGATAGCAGGGGGATTGGCAACAGGAATAATCAGACGCAAAGCAAGTAAAGATAAAACTGAAAGCACAGTCAAATAGAAGCTTTTAGTGGCTGATGAAAATTAAAGTAACAAGTTTGCTGTGCAGCAGCAAAAGCATACACAATTAAGAAATCTTAAAAAACCTTGAAATGATCTGCCAGGATTGTTTCAGGGTTTTTTCTGTGTTATGTATTATTAGCCCGGTTGCAATGCTAAGCTGACAATTTAACGATGCATTAAATATGTATTTGTATAGATTTTAAATTTAAACTAATGTAACATTGAAACTAATTAAATGGTTACAAATCAACAGACAGAATGAGGGCTTTTTGTGGAAATAAATAGCAGTTTAATCTTTAAAAACAGTAAAGATATCTGGATTAAGTTCCTCAAAGGTTTTCTTGTTGGACTTATAATACTTTTGCCTGGTATGAGCGGAGGTACGCTTATTTTACTGTTGGGCTTGTATGAAACATTGATGAGGGATTTGGTAAAGCTTAGATTAATTCCCTGGATTCCTTTTGCTTTTGGTTTGGGGGCTGGCATTGTAGCAGGAGGCTGGATTTTTACTTATCTTATGGAAAGTTTTGAAATTCCGATAATGGGAATTTTACTCGGCTTTGTTCTAGCATCATCTATTTCGGTTCTTCATGGTACCGGTAAGCCGGGATTAAGAGGTATTCTATCTGCTGCTGTTGGTCTTGCCGGCGGAATTTATATATCAGGATTTACACAATTTGATTTTGATAGAGTTAGTGAGCCTAATGTGATATTGATAGTAGCAGGTGCTGCAATCTCCAGTGCCGCCATGCTTTTGCCAGGGGTGCCGGGATCTGCATTCCTGATTATTATGGGTATATATGACGATGTCATGATTGCTGTGGGCGAACTGGACTTCCGAATTCTTGCTTTTTTTGCAATCGGAGCATTAGTAGGTATAGCTGCTTTAGCAAAACTTCTGGACTTTCTTTATACTCGTAACAAAAAAATTCTTAGCTGGTTTTTTGCCGGTTTGATCATCGGATCTGCCCGCATACTTGTGCCATCTTATATTGATAACTGTCTTGTATATTTTTTGATGACTTTAATTGGTTTTGCAGGCGTAATAATACTTGATAAAAAATATGCAATCCCAGATGATGTGAATGAATGATATTGTTTAATTAACAAAATACCTCATATCGAAATTCGACAAACAAGATATCGTATTTCGACTGTAAAATTGACCCTTAGAAAAGGTAAAAAAATCATTATTTTGCATAAATATCTTGAATTAAGAGTATTTTTACATCCTAAAAGCATAAATATTTGATAGAATAAATAACATGATTATCTAGAAGGAAATCAAAGTAATATTGATTTATATAAATACGGTATAAATATATTTAATGTACTGTGTTCGGGAGGCTGTAATGTTTAAGAAAAATAAAAATAAGAACAACGAAAAATCAAATGAAGAAAAGGCAGACCGTCGCAATTCTGATTCTCCGGTAGAGCTATCTTTGGATAATCTGGGGCAGGTTTTTGCCGGACGTAAATCTATTCGTGGTGCAGGCGAAGCTACAATAGATCTTGAGGATAATACCAGATCGAAGATCTGAGATTAACACATATTTTAGGCAGACTCAAAATTTAGCAGGATAATTCCATTTAGGGGGTAATGAAAATGGATAAAAAAGAAATGGATACTAATCAGAATAATGATGGGGATAATAAAGAGCTTTCATTTGATGAATTAAATCAGATAGCTGGTGGCAGAGCTTTACGCGATAGGCAGGCCGAGCAAACTATAGATTTGGATGATAATACAAAATCAAAGATTTAAATTTGGCTTTATCAAATAATCAAAATGCAAAAAATGAATAAAAATAAATAACAAATGAATAGACCAAAGAAGGCTGCTTTTATGCAGCCTTTGATATGCATAGGAGGATTTCAGCATATGCGTAAAGCCTTATCAATGATTCTGGTAATTTTACTTGTTTTTTCAAGTATCCCGCTTCATGCTCTTGAGTTGTCTGATATTGACAGGTCATTGACAGAAGCTGAATTAAGACAGGCTATTAAAGGGGATGACCTTTGGGAAAATAATTATCCTAATGGGTTGATTAATTTTGTTGGAACACAATTTAGTGTTTCGGAAAATGATCAGTTTTTAGAAATAGCTATAGCAAGACAAGGTGGAGTTGCTGGCGATATAAGTATAGATTTTAAAGCTATTGATATATCAGCTGAATATGGTAAGGACTATGTTATACGTGTATACGAAAACTCTCGCAGAGCAGAGTTGGAATCAAATGAGGATTCAGTTGTTCTGATTGATTCGCTTCTGGCAGATCCTGAAATTAATATAAGTGATTCTGAGTCTTTTGAGGAAGATGATGAAAATGATGATTCCGAAATACCGGCTTCTGAAAACAGCAGTTATGATTCAGAAGAGAATTCGGGTGATAATCAAACTGTACTTCCTTCAGCCCTTTCGATAATGGACAATAGTTATGCTGAGCTAGAAGGAAAAACAGTTGATTTTGGTGAAAAAACAGTTCCAAAGACATTACGTGAGCTTAGAGAAAATACTTTAAATAGAGAAAGTGACAGACCATACTGGCGCGATCTTGACGCACAAAAAGTTGAGCAGATGAAAGAAGACTATGATGAGTTTTTCCTAAATGTTCCCGGTACCGAAACAACAATTGAATTTAAAGACGGAGAGTATATAAAATATATCTATATACTTCCTATTGATGATGATATATCAGAAAGTCAAGAACAAATATTATTTGCTCTTACCAATCCTACAGGTGGCGCTGTAAGAGGTGAATTCTATATGGCTTACGCCAATATAGAAGATAATGACGAATTTGAAAATTCTCTTTTTGAATTTGTAGAGGATTCTGTGATTGCCGAACAGGATTTTGCAACTGTTACTGTACGCAGAAGTGGTGGAGAACAACAATATGCTTCAGTATATGTAGGGACGGAGCAGGGTACGGCTGTTCCTGGTCTTGACTATAGTGCAGGACTGCAGGAGCTTTTGTTTACGCCTGGAATGACTGAACAGAAAGTTATTGTAGATATTTTGAATAATCCAAATCGTGTAAATAGCAGAGATTTTGTTATTGCTCTTGATCTTTCCAGTGAAAATACTAACATGGAAAAATCTCGTGTAAATGTCACAGTCCCTGCTATTGTCGATAATCTGAGCACGATTTTTACCCAAAATATTTCAGCAAATGAAACAATTCCAAATGATTTGACGACTTCCTCGATTTATTCAATGGGTGTAGTTGATTCGCCGGTTGCGCTATCTTCTGATTCAATCGGTACAATGGCAGGTATATTTGATGCAAGAGGCGTAGAAAAAATTACAAATAACGGGTACTCACAAGCCAGAGGGCAATGGACCATTGCACCAAATGATTTCCGAAGTGGTTCTACAAAAGGATCGGTCAGCGTTTCTGGAGACCAGTTCAGAATAAATATTACTGGTGGAGAGGGCGCTTCAAGATTCAGCGGCATTAAGCTATATGGTGCTAATACCTTGTCTTATAATTTGAGCAATACAGGTTCAGGACGCGAATGGTATCAGCGCCAGTGGCATCCATGGTGGAAAAATGTCAGGCATGAAGAGAAGGAGTATTCAACTACTATTGGCGTTGCCGGTTCGTTGGCACACATGACAAGAGCTTGGACAAGAAGAGGAAGTTTTTCAAATATAAGTGGCACAATAAATATTGAGTATAATCACTGGGATACTGATATGATTTATCTGACTACTTTTGCCAATTCAGGCAATAATAGTCTTGTTTCTGCCAAAGATATCAGAGTTTCCCTGAAGGAATATACTCTTCAGGTGCAGACGGACTCTACAAATGTTCCTGAATTTATTAGAACAGAGTATGATGTTAAGAATAATGCATTAAGCGTAAAGAGTACCAGTAAAATAGGTCAGCCAGGCTCATTATATATTAAATCCATTTATTCTAATGTGAATAATCAGCAGACAAATATGGCATCTAATACGAGGCAAAAGGGCGTTTTCAGATCTGATAAAATTGAGTTTGGTTATACCGCAAACAATAATGAAGCCGGTAAAATCATGGTTTACGATGGCTTTGAGGTTTATAATGGCAGCAAATGGATAAAATATACAGGCAATACTTTAAGTATAGATGAAGATTTCTTCAAGCAGAGTGGTATGTCCATCAATTTGTTTAATAATAGCATTATTCAAGTTAGACCTGTTTTTAAACCTGCAGAAGTAACTCTGAAAATTAATGTCGATACGGCAAATGGTTATCTGGAAAATCTGGGAGAGAGCGTTGCTTCTTCTTCCTTTGAACTTAAATCCGGTGATTCTGTTAATCTGAAGGCCGTGGGCAATGTTGTTGCTAAAACTCCCGTTTGGAGAGCCAATAATCAGTCTGGTTTAACGATGCTTGACTCTACAGGTGCCGATAATAGAATTAAATACAAGGTTGATCTTGCTAATGATCAGATAAATGTATCTTTTAATAACCCTACTTTAATTGTTCAGGCTGAACCGATGGAATATCGTCATAATATTAGTCAGCCGGTTTATTACATAGATGGTGTTCGATATAACTCATCCGAAAGTCTCCACCAAAAGATGGAAGATATTTTTAAGCTAAATAGTGATAATGATCCATCAAATGATGTTAATCCGCTGATAAAAATAGAATTCAATTATGTTTTTGATTATCCGGATTTAAGTGAGCGTATAAGGTTTGGTGATCCTGGTACAGCGTATCTGCGTGTTTATAAAAATGACGGTACTTTACGTGCGGAATATCCATCTGTGCGTAATGCTAATTCGCCTGCCGGGTATACGGCCAATAGCAATAAAGGCAGTTATTCATATAGTGGTTATCTCAAAGATTTAGGCTGGAAGAGTGGAGATTATGCGTCGGTTATTGTTTATGGTTCAGGTCTGAATTATGACGGCAGCAGAATGACTACTAATGAGAATGCAATTGATTTTCTCGACACAACAGGCAATGCAATCACTTTAGAAGATGAAAATGGCAAATATGTTGCAGGTAATGTATATAAGCCGATTACAATTAAAAATGCAGATCCTTTTCACAGTTATGAATTACGTGCTTATCCCAATCCAGGGTACTCTGTTAAGTGGGTCGATACATCAGGTGATTTTGATGGTGATGGTCAGGAGTCAAATGACGATGGGCGTTTGGCAAAAAAACTGGAAGCACAGGGTTTTAATCTTGATTATATAAGAGCAACAAATTCGATGTATGGCAGAACCTATACAGGTAACTTTTTCAGTTATGCACCGCAGTTTTTTGATCCATCCAAAGTATATTATCAGTTTGTAAAACAGGCGGCTCCCGGCAGTTCTAACTATGGCTCAAGAATAATTTTGACAGAGAGTTATAGAACTGTACTTGATCCTGATTCCCCGGCTATAGAAAAGCCTATTCAAGGGGCTACAATTATTGTAGGTAACAAATCATATATAACTGATGAGTTTGGTATAGCGGCAATATGGGATCAGTATTTCCCTGAAAAGGGTTCTTACTATTCTGCACAGATAGTTCATAAAGGATTCGAATATTTTACATATGTCAGGGCTGGATATGATACACCTCATCTTATTGATACAAGTAATACCATGAGACCTTATAATTTCAGTGCACAATTTTTCCCGCCTGCTCCTGAGGATAAACCTTCTTCGCCGGAGGCTATCAAACTGGATAAGGCTAATAGATATGTTCCAATCAAAAATGGAGAAACAGAGTTTAAATTCAAAGTTAACAGTGGAGCCGCCGGAGTAATTCCTAATAATGCTATTATCAGGGTTTATGATGTTAATCTTCTTGGCAACCGTTCCGGAGATCCTGTATATGAAGTAAAGACCGGACAACCTTCAGGTGGTGTCTTTACTCATTCATTTAATCTTCTTGATGCCGGACTCAAGCCAGGTCAGAAAATGACAATTTCACCGTTGTATATGAGTGGCACTACCGTGGTTAGAGAATACCCTGAGGTTGATGTTGGCCTGACATTCAGTCAGAACCTTAACATTATTTCTGTGCCGGCAAGTTTTAACACTCCTTTGCAACCGACAGTGGCTTTTATAGGTAAAATGAATAATCGCTTTGATCTGGGTATGGATATGGATCTGGAAAGCTTCCTGACTCCTGGTACGCGATTGGGCGAAGATGGAATTGAATATAATACAAGAACAATCAGTTTTGGTTATAGTAAGGATTATGAAAAGAAATTTGGTGATCAGCGCGACGAGGCTGAGAAGAAAAAAGATCTGGAAGGAAATCCTCAAGCTAAAGCAATGAATGATACTGCCAAAAAACTTGCTGGATCAACCGGATCAACCTTTAAATTTGAATTCGAAGTTGCTTTATCACTTACAATTGAACAAGGTCAATTTATAAATTCTGATGGACTTATGGATTCTGATGGCTATTATTACTTTAGTTCTATGGTTATGATGGCAAAAGGCAAAGCTGGGTATGAGGCAAAGTATACTTATGTAACGCCTATAGGTGTACCTGTTTTTGCTTCAATTAATATAGCAGGTGAAGCGTCCGTAGTTCTGGCAATAGAGGCTAATGATAGCGAAAGACATGTTGCCAAGTATCGTTTTGATAATGATGGCAGTATGAGTCTCAATCCCAAAAATTATTCTATATATACACAGTTTTATGTCAGTCCAAGCATTACTATCGGTGCCGGTGTAGGTGCAAAAATGCTAAACACGAGTATTTCAGGAACTGCAACCGGTGATTTTAACTTTACTATGCCGATTACAGGTGAAAATCAATCCTCCAGCGGCAGCGGCGGACTTGTTTTCTCAGCGGCGGTAGGCATAAAAGTTTTATTTATTCAGAAAAAATGGACCATTTATGAATCTGAACGAATTGAGTTATTCGGCTATGGAACTGAATCGCAGGCAATTATGTCGGCATTAAATGATCCTTATACCAGCTATCTTTATAGCAGTGTGGGCGTGGTAGAAGAAGACGAAATACTCAGTCGTGACTATCTGGATAACCGTTCTGAGTGGCTAGAAAGCAGTCAATTGCCCATTGGCGGTGATTTCTCTGCCTTTAGCATGAATTCTTCTGAACATGATGAAGCGATAATAGACCTGAACAATATTGTCGACAATGAAACTTTGCTGCTCACAGGTATGTATCCTTATCCTCAGACTAAATTAGTTGAATTAGGAAAAGGCAAAATTTTAATGCTATTCATAAATGATTCAGGATCACCTTCAAGGGATAGTCTTAATCGTGCTCAACTATTTTACTCATTTTATAATGGCAGTATATGGTCTTTACCACAGCCTGTGGATACTGATGATACATGGGATGAAGCACCGGATGCTTTTGTAATAGAAGATAAAGTTTTGATTATATGGTCGGACGCTCACAGACAATTTACAGAAGAAGATACTGCCAAAGACGTTCTTCAAGCAATGAATATAAGTGCCCGATGGTTTAATATCAATTCTGTTCAGCTAGGAGAAAAATTTGCAATAACCAAAGAGATTAATGATCCAGATGCAGATAATGAGAATTTCTTTGTTGATTCTGGGTATGCAGATGTTAATCCTCATATTTCTTATGATGAAATATCAGGCAGGCTGATGGTTTATTACACGAAAATAGATTATGAAGATACATGGGATTATGAACCGGTTCTGAAAGATGATGGCAGCAGTTATGACGAAGATGTTGTTTATGGAGATCTTGCAAATGGATACAGTACCATAGCGTATCGTTTTGCAGAACGTGATGGAACCGGTAATTTCATCTGGAATGATGATTATGATAGACCTGTAGATACAGAAAAGGGCTATACCGAGGCAAATGGTTACAGCGCAGAGTATTTTTATGGACAGAGATTTGTTGATCTGGCAGTAGATATTGATATAGTAGAAACCGAAGAATACTATACACAAGATGGAGAACTAAAAGTCAGAACAATACAGAATATTCCTGAAAGACAGCCTGCTCTGACTAATGATCCTCTGGTTGTAGATTCAGATATTACAACTTATAATGGCCTGGCGCTGCACGCCTATACACTTGATACAGATGGCAACAATACTACCACAGAAGATCAGGAGATATATCTGCAAATTTATAATTATGAACTTGATGGCTTTGTTCATCCAATAAGACTAACGGTTAACAATCATCAAGACAGCAAGCCGCAATTTGTAAGAACAGGTAATATTACTTATTTGTACTGGATATCTGACGGCGATATAGTATACATGGACATAACAAATCTGGTCAGAAATAACCTTAAAGCAGTAAGTGCTGAAGTTGAAATTGGCAGAAATGCTCAAAATGAAGCAATATATGCTGTTAGAGACTATTATCTGATAGATAAATCCAATACTGCTAAAGATGCTTATATTAACACAGCTGTAAGTAGCAGAGAAGATTATCCAATTGATGAATTTATAATAAGGTCAAATAATAGAAGTCAGTATTTGCTTTATACAGATTATGTAATTTCCTACAAGGATGGGCTGCAGCCGGGTGATCCTGGAACAGAAAAGCTTGAAAACATAATAAGGGAAAAGCATATATTTGCTGCGTATAGCGAACCAGGAGCTGAAATAAGCAATGAAGTAATTTATGATGCTTATACAGACAATGAAGATTTTGAGTATATTTATTCAGCTGGAAAAAGTGCCGGCACATATCCTGAAAAAATAAAATTAAAGCAGGACATCACTGATTCTGAGACTGTAGATGATTTAAATAGAATTACTCAGCAATCACATCCTTCTTATGCAGCAGAAACCGAAATAAATCTTGACTACAAGATTGTTCCTGATATCAATGGTTTTACAGGCGTTGTAAAGGCTGGGGATCCGGTTGTTCTTCAGGAATATAAAAGTGACAGTGATGTTTATAAATGGTCTGTGCCCGTACAGATGACTTTTATGACCGGTGCGAATTATAGCGACATAGATTTTATTGTTAATGGTGAACAGAATATACAAGCTGTGTATATTAGATATCATCAGTCTCTGGATAGTGATAATATCTTTGTGGAAGACTTAAATAACAGAATGTTTGCCAGTAATATATTTACTATTGATAGTACAATAAGTGGTAGTGACATGATTCTGCCTGAAGAGCTGGCACAACCCAACACCCTGTATGAGTTCTCAATGGAAATAGCAAATTCTGGTATTAAGCCACTGAAAAACATTAAGTATATATCTTATATTACTCAAAATGGCAAAATGCTGCTGCAAAGTAGCTCCTCTGACATCATAAATCTTGAAACTGTTTTTGCCGGTATTAATTATCAAGATGGCGCTGTTGTTGATTATGATGATATGAATAGTGATGCCAGAGTACTTCTTGGTGGTCATTCTTATCTGCTAAACGGAGGTTTTGTTTTACCTGCTGACTTAAAAGACCTTACAATTGGCTTTAAAGTAACTGATGATCAAGGCAATGAATTGTTAAAATCCGAACAGGATATCAGAGCAGAACATGATATAAAGATACATGTTCTGAGTTCTTTGCTAACTTCCAAGAATAATGCAGCATTTTCCTTGTATGTTACAAATGAAGGGAACATGCCTTATAGTGGCAATATCTCTGTAAATCGCAGCGATACAGGATCAAGGCTGGCAAGGAAAACAGTTAACTTAGCTCCAGGTGAAGCGGAATCAATAATTTTTGACATTAAAGTTAATGAATCAATGTTTGGAAAGATTCAGACGGCATCTGATGGTTCGATGTATGATGCGATTGATTTGACGGTTAACGGTGGTGATTTTAGCATTAATGCAGATATAAGAAGAACTGCATCTTCGGAACTTGCCGGAAGCTATAATAATGTCAAACAATTTACTATAAGCAACGGTGATGTTTCAATCGACCAGGGTGATATGATTAAGCTTAATGCTGTTCAAAGTCTGCGCAAGGCAATTCCTGATGAAATTGGAAATCCTTTGAAAACAAGATGGATTTCATCTGATTCTGATATCGCAGTTGTGCTTCAAGACGGAACTGTGCTGGGACTAGAAGAAGGTTATGCAATTATAACCGCTGTTCTTGAACCAGATATCGGCAAACTTCAGACGCATGCTAATGGCATATTAATGGAAGTAGATGAAACATATAAAATACCCACGAGCCTCATTCAAAGAAGGTCAGTTGTTGTAAAAGTTGGTCAGCCTAAATCACAACCACCTGCAATTGATGACTTTGATAAGGGCGGTTCTGATGACGGCTCTGGTTTGCCTCCTGCATCAGTAGATTCAGATCAAATTGATCAAGACAATAACCAGGGAGATCAATCGGATAGTAATTGGTCTGGTGACAGGGGAAGCTGGTCTGATTCAGATGATGAAGACTCTGAAGAACTAGAGAATGAAGAAGATGAGCTTGAAGAAGATGAGAAGGACAGCCCTGAAGCCGTACAGCCGGGAGATATCGATGTAGACCGCAAAGAGAAAGATGCAGCAGATACTCCAGATGAAGCTGATAAATCAAACACTTTACCAGTTGCTTTAATTGTAATTTTATCAGTCATGGGAGCAGGTTTGGCAACCCTTGGTGTAATTAAACGTAAATCGATAGCTGCCGCCTTCAAAAATCTGATCGCTAAATTCAAGAAGAGTTAAGTGGTATTAGAAATATGAAAAAGAAGTTAAAAATTGTAATAGCTGTTGTAGTATTGATTGTTTTGGGAAGTTTGCTTGTTTATCTGTCTCTTCCAGACAGCGCTTTTAATCCTATTTATAAGGCGCTGTCTGCCGGCAGATCTGTTCGACAAGTCAGAGAAAAAATGATGCTTGATTCGAATAGAACAATTAAGATTGGTGTAGCGGGTCATGGCGAGTCGATCAGAAATAATTCCTTGTACTATCAGGGAATAGAACTGGCTATTGAAGAAATAAATCAAAGCGGAGGTATTTTTGGAGTCTTGCTGGAATCAGTTATTGAAGACGATGAGGGGGAACTTTCCAAAAGTCTGGAAATAGCTCAAAAATTTGCTGATGATCCGCAGATTGCTGCAGTAATCGGACATTGGACATCTAAAAACACCTTGCCTGTGGCACATGTTTATGATCAGGCAGGTGTTATATTGATAACTCCAACTGTTACCAACCCTACTTTGACACATAACGGGTATAAGACAGTTTTTCGAAACACTCTAAGCGATGCCGCTTCGGCAAAAAAATTGGCAGAATATGCAAATCAGCAGGGTTGTAGAAACATTGCCGTATATTATTCAGATAGTCTTACCGGCATTGATTTATCTCTTTCTTTTGAAAGATCTGCCAGGGAATTGGGAATAAACATTATTGATCGGCATCGTACTTTCTCTGATCAAGAGCAGTTCGAAAATGTTTTTGCCAGATGGCAAATTCAGGAAGTGGATGCTGTTTTTATTGCTGATATGGTAATGAATGTTGATCAAACTATTGGCTTGATGCATGAACTAGATCCCCAATTGCTGGTACTTGGAGCCGATGGATTTGATTTCGATAATTTGCCGCAGCTTTTGGGATCAGCAGCTGAGAATGTTGCCTTTACTTCTTTCTTTACAGGTTTTGACCATAACCAGGCTTATTTGCAGTTTGAACAGAATTTTATTTCTTACTTTGGTATAAAGCCTGATTATTTTGCCGTCCAGGCTTATGATTCAGTATATCTTTTTGCTCATGCAGTCCGACAAACTAAGAATCTTTCTCCCTCTGACCTGGCGGCTGCATTGAGATCTGATTATGTTTTTCCAGGTGTTAACGGCAATATCAAATTTGATCAGACAGGTGAAATAATTTCAGGGAATATAATTATTAAGAGAGTGAAAGATGGCGCTTTCGTATACGAAAAAACAAAGTAGCGATGAAAGCAGTTTTTTTAGTTATAATAATGATTATTGAGAATAAATATTTGAAAACTCAATTGGAAAGGCAATTTCATGGGTATATACAGAGAATCAGCATTAGATAATTTATCTTCACCTGAACAGCTTGATAAACTTGTAAAAATAACGTCTCCAAAGTCGTGGCTTATACTCGTATTTTGTACAATAGTTATTGTTTCTGTATTTATCTGGGGTATAGTTGGTTCTGTGCCTAAAAAACTTCATGCACAAGGTATTTTATTAAGTAGCAAGGGTACAGGCGGCATAATAAGCGATGTTGAAGGTAGAGTGTCCGATATTTCTATAAATAATGACAGTTATGTCTATCCAGGTGATGTAATTGCCAGAGTGTATCGTGATGAACTGGTTAGCCAAATCTCTATTCTTGAGCAAGATATTGCTATTGTAAAAAGTTATGATATAAAAAGAGATGATCCGGAGGCAGATAAACTGCCGGCTGTTTTGCTTGATCTTTTCAAAATAAAAAATGAATATAGCATTGCAGTTTCACAAAACCAATCAGATGTTGCCAGCAATCTGCTGCCGGTTTTTGATGCTTCTAAATCTGCTTTACTTGATAGTCTGCAAAAACAAAGTCTCCAATTAAAAGAAGAACTGCAAAAATCTTCGGTTATAAGCCAGATTGAAGGGAAGGTCGTGGCTGTTAATGTGGATTCGGGAGATATTATTAAAAGAGGTGAAGAAATAGCTAGAGTTATAGAAAAAGGCAGTACGGTCAGTGATTCTGAGGTTGTGTTTTATATGCCTATAGAACAAGGCAGACAGGTAAGTCCTGGAATGGAAGTTAATGTTTATCCGACTACTGTTAACAGACAGGAATACGGGCATATGGCAGCTGTAGTTACAAGTGTTTCAGGATATGCAATCAGTGCAGAACAGATTCGACGTAATCTGGGTAATGATGAATTAACGGACAAATTTCTTGATCTTGGCGTTGTGGTAGAGATCAGGGCTGATTTGATCAAAGACAGCAGTACTGCAAGCGGTTTTTATTGGTCTAGCCGCAAAGGTAAAGATGTGGAATTGCTTGAAGGCACTTTATGCGATGCCTCAATTAAAATAGATGAAAGCCGCCCCTTGTCGCTTATTATTCCAAATGAATGGTGATTGCTGTGAAATATAAAGGTAAAAATTACAAGGATACATATGTGAAAACCCCTTCTGTTTTCCAAATGGAAGCAACCGAGTGCGGAGCAGCATCTTTGTCTATCATTTTGAGCTATTATGGCAGGTTTGTACCTCTTGAAAAGCTGAGAATAGATTGTGGTGTAAGCCGTGATGGGTCAAGTGCCCGCAATGTTGTTCTGGGAGCAGCCAAATATCATTTGAAAGGCCGCGGTTTTAAAAAAGAATTAGAGTCTTTACTTGCAGGCAAGACTCCTTCAATTATTCATTGGTCATTTAATCACTTTGTTGTCTATGAGGGAATAAAGGGTGAATATATATTTATCAATGATCCTGCAGAAGGTCGCCGCAAAATAACACTTCAAGAATTGGATGAGAATTTTACGGGGGTTGTATTAGAATTTGAAAGAGAGGCTGAATTTTATAAAAGTAAGGACAGAACAGGATTAATTACCTCAATAAGAGATCGCTTGCAAAATGACAAATCTGCCGTGCTGTATCTTGTTCTTATTGGCCTTTGCTTGATTATCCCGGGACTTGTTTTCCCGGTAATGGCAAAAGTTTTTGTTGATGATATTCTTCTTGATAATAACAATAACTGGCTTAGAGGATTAATTGCCGGAATGATTCTGGTAGCAGTTTTTCAGGCTTTTCTTATTTATGTTCAAAGCAGTTTTCTTCTTAGACTGCAAACAAAAATGGCACTTGTATCTTCGAATAAATTCTTGCGCAAGGTCTTTCGTCTGCCGATTCAGTTTTTTGACCAAAGATATGCAGGTGACATAAGTGGCAGGATAAACAGCAATGAAATTGTAGCAGATTTTCTTGCCGGAGATCTTGCTACGACTGCATTAAATGCTATTACAGCTGTCTTTTATCTTGTATTACTTTTGCTTTACAATTGGAAGTTAACTTTGGTGGGAGTAATTTTTATTATTGTTAATATATTGTTCTTGCACTTTAGCGCAGAGAAGATTGCCAGCAGAAAAATAAAAATGGAGCAAGATGAAGGGAAGCTTGATGGTGTTATATATTCTGGTCTACGCATAATTCAATCACTGAAAGCTTCTGGATCTGAAAATCAGTATATTACCAGAATTCTTGGTTATTATGCAAAAGTTTGCAGAAATGAACAAGAATTAGGATCTTTCAGACAATATATCACAGCAATACCTGAAGTTACACGCCAGATGACAAATGTGCTGATTCTATTGATCGGCGGACTTGATGTAATTAATGGATATATGACAATAGGAATGCTTATAGCTTTTAATACTTTGATGAGCAGTTTTATTAGTCCTGTCAATGTTTTAATTGGTTTCGGCGAAAAAATACAAGATCTTAAAGCACATATGAATCGTCTCGATGATATCAATAATTACGAACAAGACGAGAAGTTTTCTCGTTCTGATCGTATAAGTACGGCAAAAACAAAGCTGGATGGCTCCGTTGAAGTGTGCAATCTTAGATTCGGTTATAATATGCTGGAACAAGCACTAATAGAAGATCTTAGTTTTAGTATTAAACCTGGTCAAAGCACCGCTTTTGTAGGTCCTTCAGGAAGTGGTAAATCTACTGTTTCCAAAATTATTAGTGGCCTTTATCAGCCATGGGAGGGTAAGCTTCTTTTTGATGGCTTCGATAAAAACGATTTGCCAACAGATTTGCTGAATACTTCAATAGCAGTAGTGAATCAGGAAATAGCTCTTTTTTCCGGTACTGTTAAAGATAATATTACACTTTGGGACGAAAGTATTTCAGAATACGATCTCATAAACGCAGCCAGAGATGCTTGTATACATGATGAGATTACTGCTAAACCAGGTAGTTATGATTATGTCTTATCAGAAGGCGGGAAGAATCTTAGTGGTGGACAAAGACAGAGACTGGAAATAGCAAGAGCACTTGCACTGAATCCAACTATTATTATTTTGGATGAGGCGACCAGCGCTCTTGACCCACAGACAGAAAAATTGATTATGGAAAATATCAGAAGGAGAGGCTGCACCTGTATTATTGTGGCACATAGATTAAGTGCAGTCAGGGATTGTGATGAGATAATTGTTTTGGATAAAGGACAGCCTGTGCAAAGAGGAATACATAATATACTTAAAAATTGTTCTGGACACTATTCAAAATTAATCAGTCTAAATTGAGTTTCAAAAGACAGGAGATACTAATGACTGAAAGTATTACTATAAAGCTTGAGCAGGCTCTTGATGAAAGAAAAGATTTTATAGAAGTAATATCAGATCTTACTGCCAGAGAACCTTTAAGCTTAATCGAAAACAATATTGTATATATAATAAAAACCGGACGTATGAATCTTTATGCTGTGCAAACAGATTCCACCGGCAATATGCTGCGCCGGTTCTTCCTGCAGACTTTTGAAACCGGTGAAATTTTGACCTGCAGAGAAAATATTGAAACAAGAGTATTAAACGATTCTCAAAAAACAATTGCTTCTAATATGCTTTTAGCTGTTAGTGAATCGGTTAGTTCAATTTACAAAATAGACTGTGAAAAACTATCCAAAAGCAACTGTAAAGAAATTCAAAATTATTTAGCAGAGGCTATTTCGGATTTTCATGAAAAAGCCAGTCATAATTTTCAAAATCGTATAGAAACTATCATAGAAAGTGAACAAAAAACATTAAAACAGCGAAAACAAATGGAACAGGCCTATACCAGAGGTACATACAAAAAAGCCGCAATGATTTTTGCCAAAAAAAGAAATATTGCCATTGAAGATCTTCAGGCTAAAAACCCTGCTTATGCAGCTTGCAAAGTTATATGTAATTATCTGAATATAGAAATTGCTAGTTTAACAGAAATACAATCAGGTGCCGGCAATAGTTTTTCTATTGAGGAAATTGCACGGCTGTCTAAATTTCCTGTACGTGAGATTTCTCTCGACGCAGGATGGTGGAAAAATGATAATGGTCCTTTAGTCGTCTTGTCAAAACAAGAGTCAGAAGAGACAAAATATTTTGCTTGTATTCCTAAAACTCCAAATAAATATATTGTTTTTGATCCGGAAACAAACAGCCAGCAAACTCTAACTGCCGAAATAGCAGCTTCCTTGAGTGGACGTGGTTATATGATTTATAGACCGTTTGCAACAGGCAAGATATCATTGCTTGATTTGTTGATGTTTGGATATAAAGCAGTCTGGAAAAGTGATATTTTGAAAATTGTTTTATTTACCTTAATTGCTACTTTGATAGGTTTGCTATTGCCACGTCTTAGCCAAAGTATTTTTGATGATTTTATTCCTGAAGGTGATCGAAATGCACTTTGGCAAATGGGCTTGCTTGTACTTGTCTTTGTCATATCAAGTTTTCTTGTATATCTGACAAGAGCTTTTGCCGTGCTTAGAGCTGGCAACAAAATGAAGTACACTGTTCAGAATGCAGCTTTTGACAGATTGTTAAATCTGCCTGTAGACTTCTTCGGTAAATATGATTCAGGAGAGCTTGCTTCCAGGGCTATGGGCTTAGCACAAATATTTACTGTGATCAGTGAGACTGCTGTTTCGGTAGTTCTATCCGCAGTCTTTTCATTACTTTATTTGTGGCAGATGACAATTTACAGTACACAGCTTGCATGGACAGGCTTGTTTATGGTGTTTGGAACAATGTTGATAACATTTGTTTTTGGCTATATACAGATGTCATTTGAGAAAAGACAGATTGAAACAAACAATAAGCTAACTGCTATGATGTATCAACTGTTGCTGGGCATTGGTAAAATAAGGGTCTCAGGCAGTGAAGAACGTGCTTCATATAGATGGAGCAATGAATATTTGCAATTTCGCAAAATAACTCTTGATAAGGAAAAAATTGCGAATATAAATCTGGCGATTAATAGCTTGTTAATAACTGCTTTTACCATAGCAATCTATCACAAAACTGCGGCACAGCAAATGGCGATAACCTTTGGCGAATTTGCAGCTTTTATGACAGCTTTTGGTTTGTTTTCAGCTGCAGGAATTCAATTAGCTCAAATCATTGTAAAAATGAATAAGCTTAAACCTGTTTATGATAAAGCAAGACCTATACTTGAAACCTCTCCCGAAAATCAGGAAAAAATGATTTTGCCAGGAGAATTAAAAGGTGCCATAGAGATTTCAAATATTAATTTTCGTTACGAAGCAGATGGACCTCAGATACTACGTGACATCTCATTTTCTGTGGATCCAGGTGAATATATAGGAATTGTAGGGCCTTCCGGCAGTGGCAAATCTACTTTATTTAAAATATTACTTGGATTTGAAACTCCTGAAATAGGCAAAGTTTTTTATGATGATAAGGATTTGGAAACTATAGATAAACGTGAATTAAGAAAAAAAATGGGCGTTGTTCTACAGGATGGACAGGTGATTTCTGGCAGTATTTTAGAAAACATTACAATTACGAATAGCGAACTTGAGATGGAAAAAGTCCAAGAAGTAATTCGTCAGGTTGGACTTGAAAGTGACATTGCAGATTTGCCGATGGGAATTCACACTTTGCTCATGGAAGATGCATCAACAATTTCAGGCGGGCAAAAGCAGAGGATTCTTATAGCCAGAGCTATTGCGAATAACCCTCGACTGGTGTTTTTTGATGAAGCAACCAGTGCTCTGGACAATATTACGCAAGCGGCGATTGCCGAAAATCTTGATAAAATGAATGTTACCCGTATAGTAATAGCACATCGTTTAAGTACAGTAATAAATTGTGACCGCATAATAGTAATTGATAAAGGGCGAATTGCGGAACAAGGAACATATGATGAATTGATGGCAAGAAAAGGGTTGTTTTATAAAATGGCAACAAGGCAGATAGCCTGATTTATGTTTCAATTTAGTAAATAGTCAGATGGACACATGCCAGTATATGAACGGAAAATGCGACTAAAATAAAACTGATCATTATAGCCTACCATTGAGGCAATATCTTTTATGTACAAATCAGGATCATTTTTCATCAAAGTTTTTGCTTCTTCCATTCTAATAAAGGTCAAATAGTTGTTAAAAGATTTATCCTCGTATTTACGAAAAAGTTTGCTTAAATAAGTTTGAGAAATGCCAAACTCTTTAGATACCGACTGCAAAGATAATTGTTGAGACATGTTGGTTTTTATATAACTTTTAATCAAATTAAAAAATTCTGGCGTATCAATTTTTCCGGTGCCGGCTACAGACGGATCGGCAGAATAAAATAAAAGCAATTCCAAGCTTTCAGCCAGAACGTCCATACTTGGAGCTGTGTAAAATGCATCCTCTATATCATACTCTATTCCACTGCCGTAATCAGGAGCTTTGCCGTAGTTTCTAAATAAAAATAAAATCTGATTAACCATCTCTTCTACCTGAAGCTGTGTTTTGGATTCTGCTTTCCAACTGGTAAAAAGTTTTCGGATTTCATGCTTGGCTTTATCTGTCTGCTGCAAGGTTAAGTAATGTTCCAGTGCTTTGATCAATTTTATATTCTGTGATTTTTTGTCAGTATTAATCAAGGTTTTACCTGTATCTGAGCAGTCCTCGGCAAAGATGATCTGATTTTTGCCTATAGTTGAATTAACATCAAGCACCCTATAAAGCATACGAAGTCTATTGCTGAAGTCTTCTCTTTGTATAGGTTCTCTGGTAGCAATTGTTGTTGTATAAGCAGCATTGCTGCCATCTTTTTTCAACAGGCTATCGATATACTGGGATAAAGTTTTTTTGTCTGAGCCCAGCAGCATATTTTTGGTAATAAGATAAAGCGACTCCATCTCATCGCGTCCATAAACAATAATTGATTCATATACTTCAGAAAAAACTTCTACTTCATTAGTTCCTAGAAAGCGCCTTGGCAAACCATTTTTTCTGATTAATATTGCAAAATAATCTGAATCAGGAAAATATTTTTTTAGAACAGAAGGGTTTATTTCCACTCCTTTTGTCAAATCACGAATGGTTTTATTTCTTTCTTCTGAAAAAACGCGATCTAGTTGTTTTTGCATTTTTGTCATAACATCAGCAAAAATTCTAGGAACAATTGGCTTTTTTATGTAGTCGACAGCGTTATATTTCAGTGCTTTCTGGGCATATTCAAATTCCTCATAACCGCTAATAAGCAAAGTCATAATCTGAGGATAATCAGAATTAATTATTTTGATTAGCTCTATACCATCCATTACCGGCATTTTTATATCTGAAATAACAATATCCGGCATCTTCTTAGAGATTAACTCCAGACACTCCTGCCCGTTACCGGCAATCGCTGTTATTTCAAATTCAGGAGCTTTTTTGCCAATTAATGCACGTACATAATCAATTGCAGTAGGCTCATCATCAACAACTATAACACTATACATTTTATTCACTCTCCATAATTATGCCTATCAGAATTTTTGCTCCCTCGTCGTTGCTTAATTCAAATATAAGGTTTTCTTTGTATAAAAGATACAGTCTGGCAAAAGTATTAACAAGTCCCATCCCTCCGATTTCCAAATCCGGTATATGTCCACCGGCATTAAACTGTTTTTTAAATTGTTTGAATTTTAAGTTCAACTGTTCGACTGTCTCAGGATTGAATCCCTGTCCATTGTCATGCATACAAATGTATACTGTGTTTTTTTCAGTCCAGCAGCAAAGTTTGACACGCATTATTTCCGGTGAATTTGAAAAACCATGTGTTATGCTGTTTTCAATTAACTGCTGCAATGTTAATTTAGGAATCTGGAAATCTTTGATACTGTCTGATATTTCACCTGTATACTCAAATCTATGCTGAAATCTGGTTTTAAGCAAAAAGCAATATTTGTCTAGATAAGTGAGCTCTTCCTCAATGGAGGAAATTTTGTTTTTAGTATTGGTTGAATACCTTAGTATATCGGCCAGACTGCCACAAATTTCGCAGGTTGTTTCATCTTCTGCCATCATTCCGCGTTGAGAAATAACGTTTAAGATATTATAAATGAAATGCGGATTTATTTGTGCCTGCAGTGTATCAAACTGGGCTTGCATTTGCAAAACCGAACTTTGTCTTTCTTTTTCAATCGAATCTGACAGCCTGTTCATCAGACTGCGATAAGATCTATAAAGAGAAATAATCTCATCTGTAGCAACGCTTTTATCCAATGACACTTTCTGTCCAATATTGTTTAATTCAGTCTGCTTAATTAAATCTTCAACCTGTTTAATAGGTTTTGTAAGTTTATAGGCAAAAATCCAGACAAAAACAATTGATGTGATAGCAATAATAATCCATGCAAATAACATATATATTAATTCCAGAAATTGCCTGCTTCGGATATCCTTATAGTTTTCGATTGCAACCAGGGTGGTGTCAGTCTTGTCCGATCTGTATAGAGCAAGCATTTCTTTCTGACCACTTTGTTTATTCAAGTATTCCGAAACAGTTGTTTCTGCTGTTAATACAATTTCTCGATAATGTTCTAGATTTACATATTCTTCAGCAGCATAAAGCAATTTGCCGTCATTTGTAAAAAGCATAACATTGGTTTGATCATCAGGTTTTACAATTATATTATCCAACTCCGAGGCTAGATACTGAACCTCGACAAAACCAAGATTTTGTCCCTGTATCTCTTTTACCAGAGAGAATACAGACGGATTTTGTCTGAGTCCCCAGATATCATCATGCAAACCGATTAAAATGCTTTGGCCACCGTAACCTGTAACTTGATCCAGCCAGGTTACATCATTTATATTGATGCTTGAATCCATGATAGAAGCATCGCGATTATTGTTGGCAATCACATATCCGCTTTGATTAAAGAAAACAACTCTATAAAAATGCTTTTCCAGAAAATAGGAATGAAGGGTCAGACGTATCTCGGCAACTGCTTCATTGCGGTATTCCAGGGGGATATTTCTACCATACTGATCGCTTGCGAGCATTCGTATGCTGTCCAGTGCTTTTATATCGGACAAAAGAAACTCTATACCATGCTCCATTCTTGCTATTGTGTCATCAAATCTAATGCCTACCTGCTGTGCATTATAAAGCAGAGCCTGTTCCTCACGATTGATCAAATGTTGATTGCTCTGATAGAAATAAATATTGCCTACTATGGTAATTATAATTACAATAAATAACGCATAAATTATAAAAAGCTTATTTCGGAAATTTAACTTAATCATTTTCATATAATAATCCCGCTTTTTGTATTTTTCAAAACACAATATACTTTATCTTGATTTGCCTGTTTTATGAACAGATTAACACATTATGTCAAGAACTGTGAGCATTATTATTTAATATAGTCTAATAAAAATTATTTGATGGAAAGTCCATCTATAAGTGTTCGATATTTCATTTACAAGCTTTCGATATTATCCGAAAATGAGAGGTGATGGATAGGAGGAATTGTTATGATTATTATTAAAGAATTAAGAATGAATTATCAGAAACAACTTATGGCGGTAAAGGAGCTTCCTCAATTTAGCTGGATAATTGAAAGTGACAAAAAAAATATTGTACAGCAGTCGTATCAACTGCAGCTTGCTTCTGATATTACTTTTGAGAATATTATATATGACTCCGGAGAAGTAAAAGAAAGTCAGTCTGTGAATATTTCTGTGCCTTTTATTAACATAAAAGCTCCAGACAGAATTTATGCCAGAGTAAAAGTAAGTACAAATGCAGGCAATACAGATTTTTGCGAACCTGTAGATTTTATAGTGGGAATATTATCTGATGATCAATGGAAAGCAGAATTTATTACTGCAGAAAAAGATGAAGATGCAGATAAATCGAATGCGACTTATCTGCGCCGGGAGTTCAAAGCTGCTTCTGAAATAAGCGAAGCTTTTGTCTTTTCAACAGCATTAGGGCTTTACAAATTATACATAAACGGCAAAAGAGTGGGGGATGCGGAGCTGGCTCCCGGCTGGACATCTTATAATAAACATCTGCTTTATCAGACATATGAAGTTACTGATCTCCTTAAAGCTGAGGATAATGCCATAGGTGCTATGGTAGGGGTAGGCTGGTATAAAGGTAAAATGGGATTTGTCGGTCAGAGAAATCACTATGGGAATAAAACTGCTTTGCTTTTGCAGCTACTGATAAGATATAAAGATGGAACTGAAGAAGTTATAATAAGTGATAATACTTGGAGAGCAGATAAAGCGCCTGTGGTTTTTGCAGACATATACGATGGTGAAACATATGATGCTGCTCTTGAGCAGGTAGGATGGAATGAAACAGGGTTTGATGATTCTAACTGGCAGCATGTAAATGTTGTCAGACACGATAAAACAAGTCTCACTGTGCAGCAGGCATCCTATGTAAAAGAAATGGAAGAATTACCGGTTATATCGTTATTTAAAACTCCAGAGGGAGAGACTTGTCTGGATTTTGGACAGAATCTTTCCGGGTGGATTAAATTTAAGGCTAGAGGTAAAAAGGGAGACAAGGTAGAACTTAATTGTTTTGAGACACTTGATTCAAAAGGCAATGTATATCTCGATAATTTGCGTGGAGCTAAGCAGACTATTACCTATATTTTCGGCAAAGATGGCGAGATAGAGTTTAGCCCTAGTTTTACTTTTATGGGGTTTAGATATGCCCGCATATCCTCCTGGCCGGGCGAACCTGCACCAGAAAATTTTGTGGTTAAAGCCGTTTATTCAGACATGGAGCAAACAGGTTGGTTTAACTGTTCTAATTCCGATCTTAACCAGCTTAATAAAAATGTAAATTGGAGCTTGAAAGGCAACTTTGTAGATGTTCCTACAGATTGCCCTCAGAGAAATGAAAGACTGGGCTGGACGGGGGATGCACAGATATTTGCCAGAACTGCATGTTATCTGATGAATACATATGAGTTTTTCTCCAAATGGCTGGTAGATGTGGCTGCAGATCAGACACCAGAAGGAGGCGTGCCACATGTCGTTCCTGATATATTGTCTGGCAAAGCCGAGGATGACTGGTTGCTGAGTCAGGGAACACATTCTGCCGCTGCCTGGGCGGATGTGGCAGTGATTATGCCTTGGGCAATGTATTTGAACTATGGCGACAAAAAGATTATACATAAACAGTACGACAGCATGAAAGGCTGGATTGATTTCATGCAAGCTAATTCCAATGATTATATTTGGAATTATAAGCTGCAGTTTGGTGACTGGGTGGCTCTTGATGCAGAAGAAGGAAGTTATTTTGGAGCAACTCCTAATGATTTAACCTGTACTGCTTATTTTGCTTATTCAACTGGTCTTTTTGCCAAAATGGCACGTATAGCAGGCAAATCAGAAGATGCTGATAAATATGATGATCTTTATAAGCGAGTGGTTGATAAGTATCAAAGAACTTTTTTCATGGCAGATGGTACAATGACTGTTCAAACTCAGACTGCACATATAATATCTCTTTATTTTGGACTTGTACCAGACAAATTCAAACAACAAGTTACAGACGGTTTGATAAAACTGTTGGAAAAAGAACAGGGACATCTTGTTACTGGTTTTGTGGGTACGCCTTATTTCTGTCATGCTCTTAGTCAGAATGGCAAAACAAAAGAGGCTTTTGAGCTCCTGTTACGTGATGATTTCCCTTCATGGCTTTATCAGGTAAAAATGGGCGCAACAACTATATGGGAACACTGGGATGGTTTGCGGCCTGATGGTACTATGTGGAGTGCTGATATGAATTCTTTTAATCATTATGCTTACGGAGCTGTTGATGAATGGATATACAGAGTTCTGGGCGGTTTGGATACAGACGAGAATAATCCAGGGTTTAAACATAGTATTGTATATCCCAGAATTGGCGGTAATCTTGATTTTGCTGAAACTTCTTATCTTTCACCTTATGGAAATATCAGCACAAGATGGGAAGTTTGTGATAAACAGAAAATCTCTCTTAAGGTAGCCATACCGCACAACACAAAATCTACAATCATATTGGATAATGCTTCAAAAGTAATAAGCAGTGATGGTCTTGATTTTGCGATTAATAAGGACGGATTATTGCAGGCAACGGCAGGCTCTGGTGACTGGAAAGTAGAATTTATGCTTAAAGATTAAGAAATACAAAAATGTGCAGGTATTGTGAAGAGATTATGAATTTTTATCGGATTGTTCATGTCAGAAGATTTATAAATCCATGTATAAATGAATCCATATACTGCAAAATAGCATTATCGCAGTTGACTCTATTTCTAAGGAGGAAAAAATCTATGAAACTAAAGAAAATCTTATCGGTTTTGCTTATTATGGTAATGCTGGTCAGTGTTCTGTCTGCTTGTGGATCTAAGGACACAACTGACGCAACAGAGGGCACTACAACAACAGCAGCAGGCGGAGACGAAACATCAGCAGATGGTAATGAAACTGAGCCATCCGGAGATGGTGAATGGGAATATAAGGAAGCAACACTTTCATTCCTGATCGATTCAGATGTCTCCCTTGATGGATTTAAGGCAGTGGCAGCATTGGCTGAGGAGAAACTTGGCATAACAATCGAATATGAAATGCGTGCCGGTGGAGCCGATGGTGACAATGTTGTAAAAACAAGACTTGCATCAGGTGATATGGCTGATCTTTGCGGCTATAATTCAGGATCACTGTTGGCGGCTCTTAATCCTACCGAATACTTTATCGATATAAGCCAGTATGAGTGGTCCAGTGTTCTTGACGATACTTACAAATCGACAGTTTCTGTCGGTGGAGAAACTTTCGGTATTCCTCTTACATCAGGACAGGCTGGTGCAGTTCTTTACAATAAGGCAATGTATGAGCAGTACAATCTTTCAGTGCCTGCAACCTGGGAAGAGTTTGTAGCAAACTGTGAAGTTCTCAAAGAGAATGAAGAAACCCCAATCATAGCGGCATTTGGTGATAGCTGGACAAGTCAGGTTCTATTCCTGGGTGATTTCTATAATGTATTAGCAAAAGAACCTAATTTCTCAGCAGACTTTGAAGCAGGAATTGCCAAACATACAAATACTCCTGCAGTTCTTGAAAGTTTCAGAAAATATGAAGATTTACAAAACTTCTATAATGCCGATTATTTAGCAACAACTTATGATGATGCTTGCGATATGCTGGCAGAAGGCGAAGGCGCTCATTGGTTTATGTTGACTCAGGCTATTTCAAATATCAATTCTCTATATGGTAAAGAGGCGGCAGATAATATTGGTGTATTCGGTGTTCCAGGAGATGATCCGAATGATCAGGGTCTGACAGTATGGATGCCTACATCAATTTATGGTAACAAAAACAGTGAAAAAGTAGATGATATTGCTAGATTTATGGAATTCTATACTTCGGTTGAAGCTCTTGATGCTTTGACTTCAGTACAGCTTCCTGACGGACCTTTCTATATCAAATACTATGAACTTCCTGAAGATGCTTATGAAGGTGTTAAAAACGATATGCAGGCATATTTTGACGCCGGACGTACAGCTACAGCTATGGAATTCCAGACATCGGTAAAAGGACCTAATCTACCTGCTATATGCCAGGAAGTTGGATCAGGTCAGATCAATGCACAAGAAGCAGCAGAAAAATACGACGATGACTGCTATAGACAGGCAGTACAGCTTGGTCTTGACTGGGATTGATAAATCATAACGAGTAATACTTCTATTAACCATATACTGACCGTCCGTCCGTAACGGGCGGTCAGTATTTTACTGAAAGGAGAAAAAATGGATAAGAGCAAATACTCCTTATGGTTTCTAGCTCCTGCCATGATAATATTTCTGGTAATTTTTATGATCCCCACTCTGGCATCATTTTATTTTAGCCTTACTGTCTGGAACTTTAATTCTATCAGATTTACCGGCCTCGATAATTTTAAATTGTTTTTCTCGGAAGGCGCTTTGCAGATAGGTATAAAAAATACACTTGTTTATGCTGTTATGACAAGTGGACTTAAAGTTGTTCTGGCATTTTTTGTAGCATTATTTCTTACAAGTGCAATCAAAACCAAAACCATTATCAGGTCAATGGTATTTTTCCCAAATCTAATCAGTACGATTGCTATAGGTATAACTTTTAAAACACTTATGCATCCAACAAGGGGTTTAATCAACTCAGTACTGGGATTAGTTGGAATCCCCGCAATTGATTGGCTGGGGAATACAGATATAGCATTGTTCTCAGTTATTTTTACCGATGTCTGGAAAGGCCTTAGCATAGCAACTGTTATTTATATTGCGGGTATCCAGTCTATAGACAAGACATATTATGAGGCAGCTTCTATTGATGGAGCTTCCGGTTTATATAAATTGCTGCATATAACAATTCCTCTTAGTGCACCATCAAGAAATTCAGTAATTATATTATCTTTCATAGGTGGAATCAGAACTTTCGATATGATCTGGGCAATGACAGGCGGCGGCCCTGGGTTCGCAACTGATGTTATGGCGTCAATAGTTTATAAGCAATATGCTGCAGGATTTTATGGTTTATCAACTGCAGGTAATGTAATTATGCTGATAATGATAGCTCTACTTGCATTCCCGTTGCAGAAATTTTTATATCGCAGGGAGGCAATCTAGGATGAAAAAAAGCAAATTGAAAATTCTGATCACTGATATAATCGGCTTGGCTTCAGCGATAATAATATTTGTTATTCCATTTATTTTTATTTTTGTAAATTCGCTCAAAGATAGAAGAGGAGCTAATCAGCTCAATTTAACCTTGCCGGAAGTCTTTTTATGGGAAAATTATATTGAAGTAATAAAAACTAACAATTATATGGTTTTGACTGCTTTCAAAAACAGTACTGTGATCACGATAGGTTCTGTTGTTGTTCTAATAATAGCAGGTGCTATGGCCGGTTATGTTATACAAAGAAGGCGTGATCGTAAAACAGGGATTGCCAACGCCATTATTATGATAGGACTTATGGTTCCACCCGCTATTTTGCCTACTATCTGGGTATTACAATTTTTGCAGATTTACAGAACCATGTTTTCTATGATTATGATCGAAGTTGCAATAAATATACCTTTTACAATTATGTTGTATAGAGGTTTTATGAGCACAGTACCTGTGGAGCTGGAAGAATCAGGTTATATAGATGGATGCACAAAGTTAAAAATGTTTACTACTATTGTGTTTCCTCTGTTAAAGCCTGTTACTGCAACCGTAGTAATACTAAATGCTGTTACTATTTTTAATGATTTTACCAATCCGCTATACTTTTTTCCGGGAAACAAAAATGCAACAATACAACTGACTCTTTATAATTTCATGGGTCAGTTCTCAAGCTCATACAATCTGCTTTTTGCTGACGTTATTATAATAGTTGTTCCCATGTTAATTTTGTTTTTAGTTTTCAACAAAAAAATTGTTGACGGGATGGTAGCCGGTGCCGTCAAGGGTTGATCTTTAAGAAATATATGTTTGCTTAGCAGTGAATTAAGTGTTTATATTTGGCATAACTGCTTAATGAATTTGATATCGCTAATATCGTATACATAATCCAGGAGGGGGAAATGTACACATATATTATTGTCGATGACAATCCTTATATTATTGAGCAATTAATGGAAGGTATTGATAATTTATACCTGAAGATAAATCTTGTTGGTAAAGCAAATTCTATTGAAGAAGCATATATTCTGGTTCATAATCACTATCCGGATATAATTCTGCTTAATATAGATTTGTGTGATTTTTCTTACAAAAAAGGACTGGGATTAATACGTCAAAAATTCCCCGAACAGCGTATTATTATAATTAGTTCTCGTTTGGAATATAGTAATATGAAAGCTGCCATAGAAGCAGGTGCAGATGACTATTTACTCAAACCTCTTAACAGTATTGAACTAAAAAGTGCTTTTGACAAATCTATTTCAGTTCTAGCACAACAGCAAATAAAAAGTGAACTTACAAAAGAATTAAACTGTAAGCAAGATGAAGAAAAATTATCTGAATACTTACTTTCTGAAGAAAATAATTTTCCTTTGCTCAAAAGCCAATTCTGGCAGGCAGCTCAAAAAGCTGCCTGTTTTAGAATTGTTTTATTAAGTGGAGATGCAAAGAGCTTAATCAGTAAAATGGTTGATAATAATACCGGTGTTTTTAAGATTTTGAGATCACCTGCTTTAACTTTAATAGTATTTTTATCACCATATTCAGACAAAAAAATAAATGAATTCAAAGAAATGATTAATTATAAGGTACTAAAATCTGTAAAAATCAGTTTTAGCAAGTCTTATGCGGACATAATTAATTTAAAATCTGCTTTTAGATATTGCAGAAATTTGATTGACGGACAGCCCTTATGTAAAAATATGGACACAATAATCTACGATGAGTATATTAAATCTCCCAGGATTGAGTGGAACAAAGAAAAACACCTGTTTTTTTCTATTGAAAGCGGTAATCCTGATGACGCTAAATATCAATTAAAAGATCTATTTAGTTATCTGGATGATTCTGAAATTTATAGCTTAGGAGCATTTAAGCGTTATGCCGTCTATCTTATTAAAAGCATTAGAGAACTGGTGTTCGGGCATATAGGGGGCAGCATTCGCGGCAGCAGTGATAGTAGAAATATAGAATGGTGCTATGATTATTATCAGATAAAAGAATGCCTTATGAATACAGTGATAAATTCAGCAAATGCTTTAAAACCATATGGTATTTACTCTTCTGGGATAATAATACAGGATATTATCAGGTATATCGAAAAAAATTATATGAACAATATTTCTCTGGACATACTTTCTGAACTTTTTTATATTAATCCTTCATATTGTAGCACTTTATTTAAAAAGCACATGTCAATTAACTATTCCCAGTATCTAAATAAGATAAGAATAAAAAAAGCTTGTGAATTGTTATGCAATTCTCGTCTGAAAACTTCTCAAATAGCTCGTAGTGTTGGTTTTAGCAATGAGGAATATTTTTTTAGAGTATTCAAAAAAACAACTGAATACACCCCGTTACAGTATAGGAAAAAGTTTTGTACTGCTGAAGAAAAGCTTATAAACTAAATTGTTCCTAAAATATGAAACAAATTATTTTTTTGTTAAAATATCAAAAAAAAGTACAGTTTTATACCACAAATATCTACAGTGGCAATTCTATATAATAATCTACAGTACAGCAAATTAAATAGTGAAAATAAGAAGCGGATCAAAAATAATTTGAGTCGAACTGCGATAATTTGTTTCAAAAAGTTTTTCACGCTCTCTTTTTTGCGCTATTTGCGCTGTAACTTTCTGAAAAAATAACAATCAGGTACGTTCGCAATCCATGAAAGGAAGTGAATATTAGTGTCAACAAAATTATCTCGTAATTTTAAGCGAGTAACAGCAACAGTTCTTACCACAGCTATGACGCTAGGAATGGTTTTTGGCCTACCGTCAATTAAATCAGATGATGGTACCAGTGTAAGTGCGGAAACAGTCACATTTAAAACCCAGGCAGGTGGTGTCTATGACGGCATGCCACTTTTTGACGGTAATCCCGATCATCTTGACGCCTTTGTAGATACATTATTTGAATATACAGGGATCGAGGGTGGTGCTCTTTATGCGACCGGAATCCGTGACAATTATACTATGGTATGGGATGAAAATCCTATAAAGGGCAAGACTGTACCAGGCGGCCTGTCTGCTGCTGACAATGTTCAAGGTATTTCTACAGACTTTCCTGATCTGGTTGGTATGGGTCAGACATGGAGTCGTGATCTGGTAGCTGATATAGGAGATGTCATCGGATCAGAGAAAATCAGTACTCTTTTGAAACGTCAGGGTTATGCAAATACACATAATGCCTCTGCAGGCGAAATATCAAGAATAATTGCTTTTACAGTTGTCAGTGATTTGCGCATAAATCCACTTAGTGGCCGCTTCGATGAAGGTTATGGTGAGGATCCCTATCATGCTGCAACATTAATTGACAGTATGGCGCAAGGTATAGTAGGGACTAATGACGGTACTCCTGATGATGGTTTCTATGTTAGAGCTGTAGTAGGTACCAAACACTATTCCGGTTACCTGGCTCAATGGTATCGTCAAAGTGCCAGTAACAGTATCAGTATGAGAGCTATGTATGAATATCAAACCAGATCTGCTATTAAAGGATTAGCATCTGGTGCGGTTTCCGGTGTTATGACGTCTTTTGGAAGAACTAACGGTATTCCAAATATCATATACCCGACTATGCATTATGCTAACAGTATTGCTAAATATGGTCTTTATTCATCGCCTGATTTCAATGGTGAAAACCATATGTTTAATACAAGCATGGGCAATGGCTACGATGCAAGATATTTACCTGATCGTAAACATGCTCTGGCTATAATGGTTTTGGCAAATTCAGAATCTGTTCGTGCTTCAGGAACTGATAAAACAGATGTTATTACTTTGGTGCAGGCAGTTCAGGAAGGCCTTTACGGGATAACAGAAGAAGATGTCTACGATGCAGCCAGACCACTTGTCAATCAGCTGGTTCGTGCAGGTGTCTTTGATGAGGTAGATATTAATGGCGTGCCTAAATTCTATCCTTATGCTCAATATGCCAAAGATATTGCTAATTCTTCAAATTTAACTGATTATAATACTTTGGCACATCAGAATGTAGCATTACGTGCTGCACAGGAATCCATTGTCCTTTTGAAAAATGATGGTACTCTTCCTTTAGCAAAAGAAGATACTGCATCAATCTCAGGTATTTATGGCGATTCCAGATTCAAAACTGTTTATGCAGCTTCAAACACCCCAACAGATAATCAAATAACTGATTCAGGTATTTCATCTTTGCTTGCCACAATTCGCCAGATCGGTGCAAATAATGTTTCCTATACTACAGGTAATAGAATTGTTGCCATTAAAACGGCAAATGATGGATATCTGACAGCAGTTCCCAGTATAAACGCACAAGGCGTAGATGTGGGATCTCAATTAATAACAACAGTTTTCGATGATCAGACAGGATTTACAGATGCTCAATTATTCGAAGTATTTGAATGGGGACAGGAGGCTTATAGTCTTCGTTCAGTCCTAAATGGCAGATGGGTAACATCTCCATCATCAAATAATGCCAGTGTTGGCAATACCGATGGAACTTTGCTTAATATTACTGAGAGTGACTGGACTTTAGAAACAATGAGTGGCAATACCAGTGCCATACCTCCGCGCTTGCGTTTGGAAGAAAATGCTGATGGCACAATTTCAATAGTCGCAAATGCCTTCTCTACTTCATTCTCTGCAGTTTTCCAACTTCAGTATTATGTAGGCGGACGTTTCCTAACAATTAATTCAGAAGGACGTTTACAGACTGCTGCTGCTCCATTGGGAACTGCTGCCAATGCTGCAGTAAGACCGGCTGAAGTTAGATTTGAATTTGAAGAAATTAAAGCAATAGGTGCAGATTCTGTGGCTCTTGCAGACACTTCTGATTATGCAGTTGTTTATGTAGGTGCTATACCTAGAAACAGCGCCGGAGAAGGTAATGATCGCTCTAGTCTCTATATGGCTGATGCCGATTATGAATTAATTGAAGCTGTATCTGCTGCCTATGCAGCCGCAGGGAAAAAGACAGTAGTTGTTATTCGTTCCAGTTTCCCGGTTGTTACCGAAGAAATTCAGAATAACCCGAATGTTAATGCAATTGTATATCAGAGCTATGGTGGTCAGTTTGATGCCAAAGCACTTGCGCAGGTATTGTATGGTGATTATGCTCCAACAGGCCGTTTAACTGCTACCTGGTATGCAGATATGAGTGCTTTGCCGGTGATAAATGAATACTCGATACCTGAAGGTAATACCACTACTCTTGCACAAATAGATCCAAGATTTACTGTTGATTTTACAAATGGTGATCATCAGGAATTAGGATTGACTTATATGTATACAGACGCACCAGTAACTTACGAATTCGGACATGGATTATCATATTCCAGTTTTGAATACAGCAACTTTACAGCTGCTGGTTCGCAAGGTGCTCCGTTTAACGTATCAGTTAATGTAAAGAACACAGGTGATGTGGATACATCCGAAGTTGTTCAGGTATACATTAGACACACTAATTCAGCCTATGGTGATGCTGCTCCACAGAAACAGCTGGTAGGTTACGATAAGGTATATATCGCTGCTGGTGAGACAAAAACAGTCACTATAGAAATAGATCCTGTCGATTTTGCTATCTGGGATGTGAATCGCGGGGATTTCATTGTTGAAAACGGAACATATGAAATAATGGTCGGTTCTTCAAGTGATAATTTATTTGATACAAAAACAATTACAGTTCAGGGCGATACTATAAAAGTTTTGGAAGCTAATCAGACTTTTAACGTATTTGATCACTCTTTCAAGGCAAAAGATGTCGTCTACAATGAAGTATCAAAACAGCGTACGATTGACAGCCTCAGTGCAGAACTTGTAGTTGGGCAGTATTCTGCAGTAATGTCAAAAAATAATGGCGCATATGTCGCTATACCTAAAGTAAATCTCGATAGAGTGGAAGAAATTACAGCCAGCGTTGCTTCTAATGCTAATGGTGGATTTATCACATTACACGTCGGTTCTCCCAACTCAACACCATTTGCATATATTGATGTACCTGTTACATCGGTTAACACTTATACTGTTGCTAACGCAGCATATGAAGCAAATGAACTTGGCTATGTTGATGTCACAACAGAAGTGACAAAAAATGTATCTGGTATAAATGATGTTTACGTAGTTTTCAGAGCAGCAGATATAAGAATTGATTCTCTCCACTTTGCTGCAAGTGAAGCCCCAGAACCGACACCAGAACCAACTCAACCTACAACTCCTACACAACCAACAACTCCAACAAAGCCTACAGAAACAACCAAACCAACTGATCCAACAACAAAGCCTACTACTCCAACCGAACCTGGTACAAAACCAACAGATCCAACTGAACCAGGTACGCAGCCTACTACTCCTTCAGCACCTGCTCCTACTCAGGAAATTGGTGAAAATGAAGTAGAAATGGCAGTAGATGCACAGGATGGATTACAGGCAGTTGCCAAGATGCAGGAAGATGCGTTCAGTGAAGATGTAACTCTAAGAATCCGCAGAATAAGTAATGACAGCGAAGAGGGAAGATCAGCAATAGCAACTCTGAACTCAGCAATCAGCGGTATAGAGCAGCTGTTCCTGATTGACATTCAGGCAATAACAGCATCGGGTGCTTCAGTACAGCCTATAGACGGTAAGACAGTAAGCATCACAATGCCAATACCTGAAGGATTTGATCCAGCCAGAATAGCAGTGGCACATATCAAATCAAGCGGAGCAGTAGAGATCTTAAAAGCAACCGTAAAAGACGGTATGGTTACATTTACAACTGACAGCTTCTCAATATTTGCGATTATGGAAATAGCAGCAACAGAGAGTGTGCCTGCACCAGGCGAAGTAGTAAAGACAGGGGAAAACAGTACATCCAATGTCTACCTGATTCTACTTGGAACACTTCTGTTAATATCTCTTAGCTACAAACTATACATAGTCCGCAAACAGAAGATGGCTATAGCCGAAGGAATGAAAGAACTGGAATCTGAGACAAGTGATCAGTGACAACAGACAAGACATCATGGATGGACAGTAAGGATAATTGGAGGATTGAGTGATAAAGGCATAACAATAACTTGATTCTCCAATTCAAACAGATTTCGAACATATCCCATAGGCATTGTCATATACAACTACCGAACCCCTCGATCTTAATGGTCGGGGGGTTTAGTTTAGGTAAGGCATATTGTCTCTTAGTTAAATTTATGTTTCAATCTGATATAATTACAAAATAAGACATTTTAGTTTCTTAAGAAAATTGACGGAGGGAAAAGAATGCGAATAATCGGCAATATATTATGGTTTGTTTTAGGGGGAGTTGTTTTATCAATTTTATGGGCTTTGACAGGCCTTGTTTTATGTGTAACTATCATAGGTATTCCTTTAGGTATTCAGTGCTTGAAGTTTGCTCAACTTGTATTATTTCCGTTTGGTAAAGATATTGATTTTTCAAATGCAGGGTTTGGCTCTTTTTTATTAAATCTTATCTGGATTATTCTGATTGGCTGGACACTTGCACTTACTGCTGTTGCTATAGGTCTGATTTATTGTGTGACTATAATCGGTATTCCTTTCGGTATACAGTCATTTAAATTTGCTAAACTGGCCCTTATGCCTTTTGGTGCCAGAGTAGTACGTGTTTTATAAGTATTGTTTTTCTATTCTTATGTAATGATTATTGGATAGAAATTATATATTAAAGAAGTTTCTTTGCCCTAACAGCGAGAGGCTTCTTTTTTTGCAACAAAAATAGATTAAATTCAAATAAATGCTTCCATAAATATTCAGTTTAAGCGACTCACGATTGTAAAATAACAAAATTGTTTCAAATTTCAGTTATCGCTAGCTCAAATAAAAATTTTATTGTTAAGGATTATGTTTTGATTATGCACAAATGTTTTCTGAATGATTCGTGTTATTGGGCTTTTTGGATCTTTTTCTTGGTAAACGACACAAAAATAATAAATAAGGATAGAATTTTTTATTAATTATAGCTAGTAGACCTCCTAAGATAAAAGAGATGACTTTGATGGATTACATTGTAATAAGTAATCCTAATAAAATTTTTTTATGTCTGGCTATGTCTATTAGGAGGTGGGGATAAGCTTAGCCAAAACAATTCTGACTATAGTATGACAGGGCGGTTAATTAAAACTTTCAAGATTTCAGAAAAAAGTTTTCTGTAAGACAGTTTAAGCAAAATTGAGCTAACTAAATGAGGAGGAAATAATATGCAGAAAAGAATGCCTCGACGATTTTTATCGTTGATAGTACTGATAGCGATGTTTATGACATTAATAATCGGGCCTCAAGCTATAGTTGCAAATGAAGAATCAGTTAGTGTATTGGACGATTTATCGGAAGAAGAAAACACTAATGAGCTCAAAGTATACTTTGACCAGGAACGTCAGGTGGTTGAAGGTTATATACTATCAGGTGCATTTCGCCAGGCTGATCATTTGCTCAATGGCTTTGCGGATTATCCTGAGCTTCAAAAAGAAGTTCTGGATCTGGTCTTTGGACTGGAAGGCAAAGGCATAGGGTTATCCATCTGGCGAAATATGGTTGCTGATCAGCAAGGTATAGCCAATTATCGTTGGAATCAATGGGGGCGTTGGTTCGATGGTGCGGCACCTACACATAAAATTGCTGCGACACATTCAGAAACAGCAAGCACAGTTGATGCGAACGGTAAATCGAATTTTGACGGCGATAACTATCGCTGGTGGTTTGATGCCACTAATCCTCCCGACTGGAGCAGTGAAGATATTCCGGCCGGTGCTAGTGGCTGGAATGCTCCAGGTGAGCCATTACTGCGTCAGATTGACCCGCTACATCATCTAAGAGAGGGTGGTGCACGTGGTAACAGCGTATTTGATCAATTTGACTGGCCGGAACAGCCTGCAAATGCAAATCTGGCCGTTGTAGGCAGAAATGGTCTGGCACCGCTTGACCGTGGACAGGTATGGGCTATGAAAATTGCCCAGCAGTATGCTGAAGAACGCGGCGAAGAAATGAAGTTTATTTCATCAGTCTGGAGTCCGCCAGCTTGGATGAAGACTACTAATAGCACTTATGGTTCAGGCAGATTTAGCGGCGGTGGTGTTGCTGAAGAAGACTGGGACGATTTTGCTACTTATGTAGCGGACTATGTAGAAGGCTTTGAAAAAATATACGGTATTCCGATCTGGGGTCTTTCGATATCTAACGAACCCAATGAGTTCGGCGGATCTTATTCCTCCTGTTACTGGAGTCCAGCACAGTATGAGCAGATTGTGAGAGAATATGTAGGACCTGAATGGGAAGCCAGAGGACTTGCAGATAAAACCAGAATACAGATTGGCGATCAGTCAAATTATAATACTGATTATTACAGACCATTCTGGAATAATGCTGAAACAAATCCAGACCATTACCATGATTACATTTTCCACTCATACGGAGCCAGTTCGATTTCCGGTTCTATGGTTAATAATGATAATTTCAGAGAACTTAAAGTTCGTGCACAGACCAGTGGTAAAAATATCATGGAAAGTGAAATCTCTACCATGAGCGGTCAAAACTTCACGAGTTGGGATTATCGAACAGATGAAACACGTACGGCAAATGGTACGAATCAGCCAAGCACAATGGGTGTAGGCCTGGGCTGGGGACAGAAGTGGATGCGTCAGATGGGCATACTTGAAATTAACGCCACAGGTCAATGGTGGGCCTGGGGATTCAAGAATCCTGAACCAAACTGGCCAGGAGATCCTGCTGATAAGTCGCTTGAAAACCTGATTTACATCGAAAACAATGCACAAGGTCAGTGGGGTGGTATGACCACTGCTCCTGGAAATGAAAATTCTGCGATGACAGGCAGTGTTAAACCTTATTATCGTGTTCATAAAGCTTTCTGGGCACTTGGACATTTCTCCAAATTCGTACGTCCGGGCTGGATTCGTGTAAATAACTTACAAACACCGGTATTTGAAGAAGAGAATCCTCAGTTCCTTAATGTTATGACAACCGCTTACAGGAGTTCAACCCCAGATGAGAACGGTTATTATGATATTGCGATTGTTACCTTCAATGCTACGAGAGAGAATCAGACATTTGACTTAAGCTTCCCAGGTTACACTGTCGAAAGCATTACACCATGGCGTACAATAGAAGATGGTACATTGGCTGATCCTGCACGTTCAGGAACTGCTAGAGGCAATAACATGGTAGAAATGTCTCCAATCGAACTGAATGCCGATGGCGTTACATCGATTGAGCTTGTGCCTGTATCTATGTATACTTTTGTTGGTAAAGCTAAACTTAATGATGGTTACACAGTTGACGCAAAAAGTGTTGTTCCAGGTTATAATTACAACAACATTGATGGCTATGCAATTTTCAACAATGCTCGTGATCTAGATGATCCACGTGTTGAAACACTTCTTATTCCTAATGACGGGCCTGATCAGTGGACTGAAGATACTTATGCTGCTATAACCTATGATAATCTCAACTTCGGTAAAGATATACATGAAGCAGTAGACACTTTGGTATTGAACATTGGTGGTCCCGGACAGGGCGGTATAGTTGAAGGTGAAGTTCCTATTAGTGTTTATGTTGGTGATGAACTTGTCTCAGCACCTGGACAGATGATAGAAACTTCGGATGAAATGGCTGACTATATTATTCCTCTTAATGATTGGGTTTATGGAGTTAATGATCTTACAATTGAACTGGGTGCAGAAGGCAGCAATGTAAGAACACGCATAAATTCGTTGCAGTTTATAGCAGAAGCAACGCCACCTGCTCCAACACCTTCTCCAACTGAACCTACAACTAAGCCAACCGATCCTACAACTAAACCTACCACTCCAACCGATCCTACAACAAAACCTACTACTCCGGCTGAGACAACAACACAGCCTACCACTCCTTCAGCACCTTCTCCTACTCAGGTAATTGGTGAAAATGAAGTGGCAATGGTAGTAGATGCACAAGATGGATTACAGGCAGTTGCCAAGATGCAGGAAGATGCCTTCAGTGAAGATGTAACTCTAAGAATCCGCAGAATAAGCAATGACAGTGAAGAGGGAAGATCAGCAATAGCTACTCTGAACTCAGCAATCAGCGGCATAGAGCAACTGTTCCTGCTCGATATTCAGGCAATAACAGCATCAGGTGCTTCAGTACAGCCAATAGATGGCAAAACAGTAAGCATCACAATGCCAATACCTGAAGGATTTGATCCAGCCAGAATAGCAGTGGCACATATCAAACCGAATGGAGCAGTAGAGATCTTAAGAGCAACCGTAAAAGATGGTATGGTTACATTTATAACCGACAGTTTCTCAACCTTTGCGATTATGGAAATAGCATTAGCCGATAGTGTACCTGCACCAGGAGAATTAGTAAAGACAGGTGAAAACAGTACATCCAATGTATACCTGATACTACTGGGAACACTCCTGATAATGGCAGTAGGCTACAAACTATACATAGTCCGCAAACAGAAGATGGCTATAGCCGAAGGAATGAAAAAACTGGAATCTGAGACAAGTGATCAGTGACAACAGACAAGACATCATGGATAGACAATGAGTAAAGACATCATGGAAAGACAGTAAGGATAATTGGAGGATTGGGTGATTTAATAAAATAAGAGCTTAATCCTCCAATTCAACAGATTTCAACAATATTGCCCGGCATTGTCATACATAACTACCGAACCCCTCGATCTTAATGGTCGGGGGGTTTAGTTTAAGTAAGAAATTATCATTGCATATGACACAAAAATAATAAATCAGGATAGAAATTTTTATTAAACATAACAAAAAAACCTACTAAAATAATGACTACAATGCGAATGATTGCATTGTATAAGGTAGTTATAGCTCTCAATGCTTCGGAGGAATTGTATGAAAAAACTTAGAATTATCTTGTCGGTTCTACTTGTAATGGCACTTATGTTAAGTGTAGCAGCAGGTTGTTCAAATGAAAAGGAAGAAACAGATGCGACAACAAGCACATCAGAAACTATAACAAGTGATAATGATGATTTATCAGACAGAAATAGTCAGGTAGCGTTTAACTATAGTGAAGGTATTGATGCTAATGGCTTTTGGAGTGGGATAAAGGCTTTGGATTTTGTCGATCTTTGTGATTATAAGCAAATAAAAGTATCTTCTGATGTTCACACTGTACCTGAAGAAGCTGTTCAGCTGGAAATCAACTCTTTGCTTGATGCTGCAACAACTAGAGAAAAAATTACTGATCGTGCTGTTGAAGATGGAGATACCGTCAACATTGATTTTGTAGGCAGCGTTGGTGGAGTTGAATTTGAAGGCGGCAGCACTGACGGTGCAGGTACGGACGTGACTATCGGGGATACGATGTATATAGATGATTTCCTTGAGCAGCTTATCGGTCGCGAACCAGGGGAAACTTTTGATGTGAAAGTAACATTTCCACTAGATTATGGAGTTGAAACATTAAACGGTAAGAATGCTGTTTTTGTGACTACTATCAACTATATTGTTGAACCGAAAATTCCTGAGCTGAATGATGAATTTGTTTTGGACAATTTTTATGAGAACTACAGCTGGAATAGCGTAAAAGAAATGACAGAAAGTATTAGAAGTGATATGCAGAAATTTGCCATTTCAAACTATCTGCAGGCATATATTCTTGAAAACAGCGTAGTTGAAGCTGTACCGGAAGACATAATCAGATATCAGGAGAATTCGATGATTTCTTATTATCAGGATTATGCCAATGCATATAATGTGGGACTTGATGATTTCTTGACTTCCTATATGGGTGCAGCTAGTAGAGAGGATTTTCTGAGTCAGAATCTTTCGGCAAATACGGAATCAGCTAAATTTTATCTGATCATTCAGGCTATAGCTGAGGACGCAGGAATCAAAGTATCTGATGAAGATGCAAAAACCTTATTTGCCGAATACATGTCTGATGAAGAATATGACGAATTTGTAAGTGCCTTGGGAAAACCTTATGCAAAGTTTGTTGCTTTAAATCAAACTGTCATAGAGTATCTTGAAAATCAGGCTTTACTTGCTTAGTCAGTGTTATAAAAATATCAATTAAGATAAGGTACCGTGCTTTTATATATTATTCTTGTGTTCACTCCTTGGAAAGAAGAATGTCGCAAACGATCTATGCAGAAATTTTGCGACTTTCTTCATCCAACAAAGACTCTTTTGCATAATACTTAGCTGGTTTTTGAATTGCTTCGTGTTAAGGGGCTTTGAGTGCTTTTTTCTGACACATGACATAAAAATAATAAATGAGGATAGAAATTTTTATTAAGTATAACTAATAAAAATTCTAAAATAATGAAGATGATCCAGATAGAATGCCTTATGTTGGGCAATCATGGATTATTAAAATAAGTTATTTAGTAAAGTGAAATTTGGGGTATGACAACAGGAATTAGTTGCAATAATCAAGGCAAAAGAAAGAGATATTTAAAAAGCAAACAATTCGAAAATTTCATTTTTACAATAGAATCAGCGGAAGGGGGAATGAATATTAAGGTTTTTTTTTCTAGCATTTTTCGATGATTGGTGTGGGGGTGATACCAAAAATAGTAAGTGAAACATAATGCACAGAAAACAATCGACCTCAAATCGTTTAGAGGGGAAACAAATTTTTCTATAACAATTTATGGGGTAATTGAGACAATCTAAGGGTTTTTATGAAGTTTTATTAAAGAGTAACAAGGATATTTATCATTTCCGTGGTTTTAATATGGAGCCGTACACGGTGCCACAATAAGATCATTAGGAATAAGACAATTCGGGTTCTTTGAATGAGTTTACTTTTAAAAGGAGGAAAACAACAATGTCCTTAAGCAAAACTATAAAAGGCAAGAAAATGATTGCATTTTTTCTTGCTTTAGTCATGGTAGCAACAGTTGTTGCACCTTATTTAATGCCAATAGGGACTAGGGCAGCGACGCCGGGTACGATTGTTTTTGGTGCGAATTTTTATGCTGCTGCTGACGGTTTTGTGCCTAGGGGTTCTAGTGTAACCTTTGCTAACGCAAGCTTTAGCCAAACTCCGGATGCACAGTCGCTTCAGGTTTCAAACCGTACTAATTCTTTGCATGGTGCTCAGGCAGATGTAACACTTAATATTTTGCCTGGTGTTGAATACGAACTTTCTATGTGGGTACGTATGAACTCAGGTTCTGCCCAGATGAGAATCGGCTATGATATTGGTGGTATGGTTACAACTTTTAGTGGCACAAATGCAGTAAGAACAGTTACTGATGGTGCTTGGACACAACTTGTAGGCAGGGCTACATTCCCTTCTACAAATAACCCTGTAAACATATTTGTTGATACAACATCAGGAATTGGATCATTCTTCATTGATTCGGTGGCTCTTACTCAAATTGGTGAGACACCAGAAATAACTCCACCTGAGTCTGAAGGAAAAGAACTTAAGGTATACCTTGATCAAAGACGTCAACAGATTGACGGTTTTGTGCTTTCCGGTGCTTTTAGACAATTCGATCTTCTTCTAAACGGTTTTCAAGATAATGAAGAAGTCTTTTGGGAAGTGCTTGATCTGGTATTCGGACATCATACCGGTCATTACCCTGTAGGCCATCCCAAGGAAGGCCAACCGGTAGATCCGGCAGCAAAAGGTATAGGATTATCCATATGGCGAAATCAAATCGGTGATAAACCAGACTTATGGAATTACCTTTGGAGGCAGCCTGCTTCAAACGTTATGGCGGGTGGCGGTGGAAACCAAAGCTGGGGACGCTGGTTTGACTCTGCTTCTTTTAGTTTAAGACCTTTTGCTCCTAATGATCCAGACCATTTCGCTGGAATGCATCTTCCAGAGAATACCTTTAATATGGATGATGCCAGTTATCGCTGGTGGTTTGATGCCAGCTCTGATGCTGCAGTAAACTGGGATCCTGATGTGCATCCAGATCCTTTCCGCAGAACTCATATTCCTACAATTCATTTCCCATTGGGGAATCCTGCTTTCGAACGTCTCAATGACAATATAGGAATTGTCGACAACAGTGTAACTTTTGTGGGCGGACAGGCTTTGCCTGGTTGGAAAGTACGTGAAGGTGGTCCGAAAGCTAATGAGTTGTTTGATATTTTTGATTGGCCTACAGCTCCCGGCAATCAGGCAATAGTCAGCCGTTATGCTGGTCAACCGGAAGGCAAAGGCCTCTCTCCTGTGGATAGAGGACAAGTGTGGGCATCAAGAGCAGCTATGGCATATGCCGATGCTCGTGATGAAGAGATGAAAATAATGGCAGCAGCTTGGAGTGGTCCAGCGTGGCTAAAGAGTTCCGGACGTATAAACGGTGGTACTTTAGTTAATGCAGATTGGGCACTTAGAGCTTATGCTAACTTCCTGGCTGATTATGTAAAGGGATGGGAAACTATATATGGTGTGCCCGTCTGGGGACTTTCATTGTCCAATGAGCCAGAACAGGCGAATCATGTTTATTCCAAGAGCGGATGGAATACAAACTCATTTGCAACTCCTCCTGGAACTGCAGATTTCCCTATCCGTGAGCCTTTCGGTGCAGTTCCTACTACTGGCGGAATGCCAAACTGGGTACCAACAGCACCATCTTATATGCCTTTTGCCCGTGATTATTTAGGCCCGATTCTTGCACAACGAGGACTGCGCACAAAGTCTAGTGACGGTACTGTGAATGGCGTTCGTTTGCATATCGGAGATAGTCAAAGCTACGGCTCCAGTCCTGCTATTTTCCAAAGATTCTGGGGAACTGATGCCGAAAAATATGTGGATGATTATGTGTTCCACACCTATAGCTGGCAGTCTACAGACGGTGGTATGGTTAATAGTGCTGCTCTAAGAGAGTGGAAAGTACGCTCGCAGATGAATAATAGTGGTATAATCATGAGCGAAGTTTCTACAATGAGTGGTCAAAATGCTAATAACATATATGACTATCGTCTGGACGGTGTCAGAAGACAAAACGGTACACAATCCAGAAGTGATATGGGTAGTGCTATAGCTTGGGCACAGTACTGGAACAGACAGCTGTCTGTCTTGGAACTGACAGGTACAGGTCAATGGTGGGCAGTAGGATTTAAACGTCCAGAAGCTAACTGGCCGATGCTTACAGCTCCTGGCGATCAAAGTCTTGAGAATCTTATCTATATATCAAATGATGCAAGAGGTTCTGCCAATCAGCCCAATAACCCAGCGGTATACCGTGGTGGCCTTGAAGGAGCTACAGCACATCATCGTGGACTTACCGGTCCTGAATCAGAATATGGAGACTATAGTCAAGGTCTTTTCGCTGTTGGCGGCGTTGCCAATGACCTTTATCAATCATCTGGTCCAGAGGGTGGATACTACACAGGTCAAACCTTTGACTATCGTGTACACAGTGTATTCTGGGCATTAGGTCATTTCAGCAAATTTGTAAGACCTAACTGGTATCGTGTAAATCATGATCAAACACCAATAGATGAAGGCGTATTTGTTAACAATCTTAATCTTCAATCTTCAGCTTATGTAAGTCCTGAAGCAGATGAAGATGGTTACTATGACTTCTCTGTAGTTGTTATTAATGGTACAAGAGAAAATCAAACTCTTGACATTAGCTTCCCGGGATTTGAAGTAGAAAGCATTGAGCGTTGGGAAACAAGAGAAGATGTTCTTGATGCAAGTATTCAGGATCAAATTAAAGAATTACCGTTTGCAGAAACTGCCGGTTCGCCAGCAGCAAGCAATCCTGCTGGACGTCTGACTGCAACACAAGAAGCTATTCGTGCAAATTATGTACGTGGCTGGCATCAGGTAGACGGAAAATGGGTAAGAAACCGTGATAATCAAAATGCTTTAAGAGCTCCTGAAACAAGTAGAGACATTCCTAGTCATGCCGGTTCTCCTTTTGGTAATGGTATGGTATTAAAAGGTAATGTTGAAGCATGGGTAAATGGCGGAGCAGTTGAAGTTCCTTTCGCATCTATGACAACATTTGTTGGTCGTGCTAAGGCAAATACCGACTTCAGTGTTGATGCAACAAGCGAAATTCAGTTCTTCGAGTATAATGAGCTTGAAGGTGCAGCCATTTATAATAATAATGTAAATCTTACTGACCCAAGAGTTGAAACTACTCGCGTTCCAACTACAAGTAATCAGCGCCTTGAGTGGATACCTGATTTAGATAATCCAGAAACTCCTCCAACAGGTCCCCTAATGAATGGTTGGACAAATGATACTTTCGCAAGCTTTACTTTCAATAGTTTGAACTTTGGATCAGGCTTAGATGAACTTATCATTAACACTAGCGGTGGTGTGACTGGTGCAGGTGGAGGCCTGCCCGGAGGTGCAGAAGTGCTCGATGGTTCAATACCGATCAAAGTTTATATCGGCGGTGAACTTGCTACAGCACCAGATGCAGCGATGGAGGTAACAGCTGATGAAGACGATCGCGTTATCTCACTGATTAGACCATTTGCAGGTGTACAGGATGTAGTGATTGAGCTGGGTGCAGAAGATAGTCCTGTTGTTGCCCGCCTCAATACATTGACATTTGATGCAACTCCTGAAGCAGTAGTTGGCATTGAAATCTCTGATTATCCAACACAGATATATAAAGGCGATACGCTTGATTTATCTGAAATGAAAGTTCATAAAGTAACCTTTGGTGGCGATAGATACCTGTTGGAAGAAGACGAATTTGTCACTACTCCTGCAAGCGGAGAGCTTATCTTAGGTGAAGTTGGCGAGGATGTTGAAGTTGTGGTAACGCTTCTGCCTCACATGACAGTATCTACTAGTTTTGTTGTTAGTATTATTGCAGCGCCCACTACTCCAACCGAACCTACTCCTACAGAAACAACAAGTCCAACCCAACCGACAACTAAGCCGACAGAAACAACAAAACCAACTGATCCAACAACAAAGCCTACTACTCCAACCGAACCTGGCGCACAACCAACAGATCCAACTGAACCAGGTACGCAGCCTACCACTCCTTCAACACCGGCTCCTACTCAGGAAATTGGTGAAAGTGAAGTAGCAATGACAGTAGATGCACAGGATGGATTACAGGCAGTTGCCAAGATGCAAGAAGATGCATTCAGTGAAGATGTAACTCTAAGAATCCGCAGAATAAGTAATGACAGCGAAGAGGGAAGATCAGCAATAGCAACTCTGAACTCAGCAATCAGCGGTATAGAGCAGTTGTTCCTGCTGGACATTCAGGCAATAACAGCATCAGGTGCTTCAGTACAGCCTATAGATGGTAAAACAGTAAGCATCACAATGCCAATACCTGAAGGATTTGATCCAGCCAGAATAGCAGTGGCACATATCAAATCAAGCGGAGCAGTAGAGATCTTAAGAGCAACCGTAAAAGATGGTATGGTTACATTTATAACCGACAGCTTCTCAATCTTTGCGATTATGGAAATAGCAGCAGCCGATAGTGTGCCTGCACCAGGAGAAGCAGTAAAGACAGGTGAAAACAGTACATCTAATGTATACCTGATACTGCTGGGAACACTTCTGATAATGGCAGTAGGCTACAAACTATACATAGTTCGCAAACAGAAGATGGCTATAGCCGAAGGAATGAAAGAACTGGAATCTGAGACAAGTGATCAGTGACAACAGACAAGACATCATGGATAGACAATGAGTAAAGACATCATGGAAAGACAGTAAGGATAATTGGAGGATTGGGTGATTTAATAAAATAAGAACTTAATCCTCCAATTCAACAGATTTCAACAGATTTCAACAATATTGCCCGGCATTGTCATACATAACTACCGAACCCCTCGATCTTAATGGTCGGGGGGTTTAGTTTAAGTAAGGAATACTGCTCTTTAGTTAAATTAGTGCTTTAATCTGATATAATGTTGAATTGAAACATTTTTAGTTAAACATGGAGGATTTAAGTGTGGATAATTTGCCGATAGCCAAAGAGGGCTTCGTCTACATATTTTTTATGATAGGTGTAAACATAATTTTTTGTTTTATTTCTCCTTGGCTTTTGATACCTGGTGTTCTGCTTCTGTTATTCTTTGCCTATTTTTTTCGCAATCCACAACGCACCGGCTCTGAAGATCCGCTGACTTTTTTTAGTCCGGCAGATGGAACTATAATGTCAATCAAAAAAGTAAATGATTCTTTTATGGGGGGAGAAGCGCAGAAAATAACGATTTTCCTATCTGTTTTCAATGTGCATATCAATAGAGCTCCAATGTCTGCTGATATTGTGACAACAAATTATAGACCAGGGAAATTTTTGCCGGCTTTTAAATCACACGCTTCAGATATAAATGAACGCAATATGATAGGGTTTGAGAACGATAATTGCCGTTTTGTTGTGCATCAGATTACAGGTTTTGTCGCACGTAGAATAGTGTGCGATGTTGCTAAGGGAGATAAAACAAAACAAAGACAACGTATAGGAATGATTAAATTTGGTTCATGTACGGAGTTGATATTACCTTTAGAGGCAAAAGTCATCGCTGAGCCTGGACAGAAAGTAAAATGCGGTATAACACAATTGGCAAAAATAGTTCAATAAGTTAGACAAAGACTGACTTTGCCGAGATGGGGGATTTGATGCTCAGAAATAATATTCCTAACTGTATTACTTTGATGAATCTGGTATTTGGTGTTTCTGCTATTCTTATTGCAGCATCAACCGATAAAGTGAATATAGTTAATGTAGGTAATGACATAAACCTGATATATTTCAGCTGTCTTTTGGTTATGGCTGCTGCCTTGTTTGATCGTTTTGACGGTAAAATTGCTCGGAAATTAAATGCGACCAGTGAAATGGGCGAACAGCTTGATTCGCTTTGCGATCTGATTTCTTTTGGGGTCGCTCCTGCGGTAATTTCCTGGAAACTGCATTTTGCTTCAACCGAAATGTTTATGACAGGAGGTCAACTTCTCGGTTATGTGATTGTTCTTATTTTCCCTGTAGCAGGAGCTATCAGATTGGCAAGATTTAATATTCAGGAAGATAAGTCTATATTCTACGGTATCCCGATAACTCTTGCCGGTTCGGTGTTGACTCTTATAAATCTGTTAAATACTTTTTTGCTTTTGAGAGGGTCTTTTTCCCAGACAAACATTATAATATGCATGATTACTATGATGATTCTGTCTTTTTTCATGGTTAGCAAGATGAAAATATCTAAAAGATAAGTTGTAATAAATCAAAATGATTAAGGAGCTGTTGAATACTTATGTTAAAACAAAATTTTGAAAATGAATGCTTTAATTCAAAAATAGGAAACAAAAAAAGATACAAAACATTTTGGGCAATATTTTTGGTAATTGTTTTAACCTTGAGTATTTTTGCCGGATGTAAAAAAACAGATGACCAATCAGAGCAGACAACTGTTCCAACTCAGGATTCAGGCGAAGTAACAGAGACTACCACAGAAACTACTGTTCAGCCTTCTCCTGAGCCTACGCCTATTCCACCCGAAGTTCCAGAATGGCTGCTGGAAAATGATCCTTTGGTAGAGCAGTGGTTCGGTGCTTTGCCAGAGCCTGAACAGTATGTTGAGATGGAGCGTAATGAGCTTCGGGCTCTGTATATGGGAGCTGCTGCTAATCTTGATCTGGCAATTGAAATTTGCAGAACCACCGATGTTAATTCTGTTGTTATAGATTTAAAAGAATCAGATGGCATTAAGTATGCATCTAAAGTACCCCTTGCTTTGGAGATCGATGTTGTTTCGCCTGCTTATGATATAAAAAGTGTTATTGAAAAATTGCATGCAGAAGATATAAAAGTAATTGGCAGAATAGTTTGCTTTAAGGATCCGCAATTGGCGGAAGCCAGGCCTGATCTTTCAATTCAGGATGAAAACGGAAATTCTCTCCATTTTTCTCTTGAAGGAGGCAAACCTTTTGTGAATCCTTATAATCAGGAAGTTTGGCAATACAATATAGATCTGGCAATTGAGGCCATAGAGCTTGGTGTTGATGAAATACAATTTGATTATGTTCGTTTTCCTACCGGTGGCACGACATCTGGTGAAAGACCGTATTTTGGAGCAGAAGGAGAGGTTCCTACCAGGGTACAGGCAATCAATAGATTTTTACAAACTTCAGTAGTTTCTATCCAGTATGAAAGAGGAATTCCACTTGGAGCAGATGTTTTTGGCATAATTCTTAATAGTAAAATTGATGGTAACAATATAGGACAGGACTGGGAAACTGTTGGTCTTACAGGTGTGGATAATCTTTGCCCGATGATATATCCGTCACATTATGCCAATGCTTCTTCCGGACATTATACGGGTAATGGCGAAGGTACTAATCTAAATGGCATTTTATTTACGAAACCAGACCTTGAACCGTATGAGGTTATGTACCAGGCTTTAATGATAGGTAAGGAAGCGACGGAGCAAGAAGGGTATGCTGTTAACAGACCTTATTTGCAGGCTTTTACGGCGGGATACCTTCCTGCTGGCTATTATATGGAATACGGAGCCACAGAGATTAAAGCTCAGATAGACGCTATCAATGATGCCGGTTACACGGAATGGATTTGCTGGAATCCGTATGCTGTTTATCCCAAAGATGCTTTCACAGGCAACCCATGAAATATTAGTTTAATTTCATAAGTTCCGTTTAACCATCGATTAAGTTTGCTGATTAGAATTTTTAGTCATTTTCGGGCATTGAATAAGTGAAGTATACTTTTCCGGGAGCTGGATGTTCATCACCTAGCCAGGAAAGCATTTCACTTACGGTCATAAAGCGGAAGCCTCTTTCTTTAAGTCCTTTTATAATTTCCGGCATGGCAGCAATAGTTGCTTCGTTGGTATCATGCAGCAAAACGATATGTCCGTTTTGAGCTGTTTCAACGACATGATTTGAGATGTGGTCAGGGTTATCATGGTGGTTCCAGTCCTCGGGACAGCTTATCCAGTCCCAATTTATAACCGACATTCCTAATTCTCCGCTGACTCTGGCTACTTGCTCATCGTATGCTCCTGTTGGCGGCCGCATAAGCCCAGGTTGCTGCCCTGTAATATTTTTGATCAGTGAGCTTGTTGATTCGAGCTCTTCACGTATTTCTGATTCGGCAATTCCTCTCAGAACTTTGTGACTATAGCCGTGATTAGCTATTTCATGACCTTCTTCCCAGGCTCTTTTGACAAGATCCTCACGACCCATGTCTATCTGGCTGCCAAGCACAAAAAAAGTGGCTGCCACTTCTTCTTGTGCTAATAAATCCAGCAATTTTCCGGTATCACGCAAAGAAGGTCCGTCATCAAAGGTTAAAGCTATTACCGGATTATCTTCAGAAGGTTGCTCAACAATTGGATCAGGCTCTGATTCTGTTTCAGTCACCGAAGTAGTTTCTGCCGTGGTTGTTTGTGTAGTTTCAGGGACACTTTCACTAGATTCAAAGGTAGCTGTTGTTTGATTATCCGTTGACAGGCAAGCTGCTAAAGCAAAGCTCAGAACAATCAGTAATGTGAAGAAAAGTATAAATCTTTTATTTGAGCGGGGCATAATAATCTCCTGTAAAAATCATATAAATAAAGTTTATTGCGATGGGGCTATGGCAATTGTATAATTAATCCTGTGTTATGGCAATGCCAATACTTCTGCTGGCTTAAAATGTAACAAAAGACTTACACGAGGAGGATAGATATGATTGATGTTTATGATCTGACTTTAACTTATCCGAGTGGTAAAGGTGTTTTTAATCTTGATTTCTCAGTTGGCAAAGGAGAGGTAATGGGTTATCTTGGGCCTAATGGAGCAGGTAAGACTACAACTATTAGAGCACTTATGGGTTTTATGAAGCCAGAAAAAGGTAATTGCTCCATAAATGGTTTGGACTGTTTTGCTGAAGCTCCTAAAATACAGAAATCACTGGGATATATACCTGGAGAAATTGCCTTTCTGGATGGAATGAATGGTGAAGAATTTATTCGCCTGATGCAACAAATGCGAGGTGATTTTTCTCGAAAACTACAAGACAATGGTAATAATTTCAGGGTAAAAGAGCTCATGGAAATGTTTGAGCTCGATCCCAAAGGGAAAATAAAGAAATTTTCTAAGGGTATGAAACAAAAACTGGGTATAGTGGTTGCATTTATGCATGATCCCCAAGTGCTTATTCTTGACGAACCTACAAGCGGTCTTGATCCGCTCATGCAAAATCGTTTTGTTGAACTTATCCAGAAGGAAAAAGCCAGAGGGAAAACGATAATAATGTCTAGTCATAGTTTTGAAGAAGTCGAAAAAACTTGTGATAATATTCTCATCATAAAAGACGGAAAAATTATTAACAAGTCAGATGCCGGTTCTCTGAAAAGCAGGCAGTTAAGAAAATATTTCGTTAAAATTAAAAAAGACAAGAATTTGTTGATAGGTATTTTGCAGCAGTCAGATTTTAATTTTTCTGAAAGCGGCAGGGATACATTGGAGGTGAGTGTTCCAGGAGACAAAATTGACAGTTTTGTCAAAGTTCTTGCCAATGTTGAAATTAATGATCTCGATATAAGGCATCAATCTCTGGAAGATTTGTTTATGCAATTTTATGGAAAAACTGATCAATCTGAAATATCATCAAATCTAAATAATGACCCAGATACTGATATTTCAAAAAACAGTAAAGGCGGTAAATCGAAATGAGTGTTGCTCTATTTAAATCAACATTGAAAAAGAATTGGCGCATTCTTCTGATCTTTTTTGCTGTTTTGACCATGTACACTACTATCATGATTTCGATGTATGATCCTGATGATATGCAAGCCATAACCTCTATGCTGGAACTTTTCCCTGAAGATTTGATGAAAGCTATGGGTTTTTCCCAGATGGTAAATGATCTTACCAGTTATCTGGCAAGCTGGCTTTACGGTCTGCTGATGTTCGGCTTCCCTATGGTCTACTGCATTATTTTATCTAATAAACTGGTTGCAAAAAAAGTGGATAATGGTTCTTTTGCTTTTTATCTTTCCACTCCTAATTCAAGAGTTAAAATAATTGCAACTTTGGGCATATATGCTATCGCCTCGGTTGTTGTATTGTTCGCTGCTCTGTTTGCAGTAGGTGTTATATTTAGTGAAATTATGCATCCGGGATTTCTTGATATTGATATGTACCTACGGCTTAATATTACTACTATGCTGGTAAATATAGTTGTAATAATGATTGGCTTTTTCTTTTCGTGCTTTTTTAATGATAGTGCCTTCTCTACAGGCTTTGGTGCTGGAATACCGATAACAATGCTCCTGTTAAATATGCTTGGTGGAACATCAGATGATCTTTCTATGTTAAAAAACATGACCATATATGGCTGGTATGATCCGGTTGAACTTGTAGGAGGGTCAAGCGCCTGGCAGTACAATTCAATTTATTTGATGCTTTCTGTAGTTTTGTTTATAAGTGCTTTAATCGTTTTTCGCAGAAAAAAACTTCCGCTTTGATCTTTTGACTGCAAAAAAAATCTTCTTCTTTTACTTTCTCTTTGTGCTATATGCACATAAAAAACTCCTTGCATAGGCTAATGTGTCAACAAAACTTATATATGCCAAATAATTTCCACCTTTAATGAAGGTTGTTATATTGTTTGCTTATTCTGTCGTTGCTAGTCTATGTTCGTAAGCTAAATGAAGCTTACTAAATATTTATCTGTATTTCATAATTGATAAACTTGGAGGAGGAACAAATGAAGAAATTTAAAAAGTTTATGGCAGTCATTTTAAGTCTTATGCTGGTTGTTAGTTTAGCAGCAGCTTGCGGTGGCAAAAACGACAATGGTGGTTCAGAAGAAGTAGAAGAAATAAAAATGTATCTTATTACAATGGATAGTCAGGATCAACACTGGCTTGCTGTTGACCAGGGTGCTCAGGATATGGCCAATGGTTTGGCAGGTGTTGATGTTGTATTCCAATCACCTGATGTAAAAGACGGTTCAAAACAGATAGAAATTATTAATAATGCTGTTGCAGATAATGCCAAAGCTATTCTGCTTGCTGCTACTGATCCTCAGAATGTAGGACAGGCTGTTCAGAATGCAATTGATAAAGGCGTAAAAGTTATTTATGTTGATAGTCCGGCTGATGTTCCTGTAATCAATACACTTTCAACTAATAACTATAATGCAGGACAACTTGCAGGAAGAGAAATGTTAAAACATTTTGAAGCAAATGGTATAACATCGGGAGCAATTGGTATAGTAGGTGTTAGCACTGCTACAAATTCAACTGTTAATCGTGAGCAAGGTTTCATTTCACAGTTTGAAGGAACTGATTTTGAAATTCTTGAACCAATGTACGCAGACGGAGATGCCGCCCAGTCACAAGATCTGGCTGTTAATCTGATTAATGCAAATCCAGAAGTAGTAGGGATGTTTGGTTCAAATGAAGGTTCTTCAACCGGTGTTGGTAATGCAATAAAAGATACAGGAAATATTGATAATATAGTAGGTATAGGATTTGACAAATCAAATACACTGGAAACACTTGTTAATGAAGGTGCTCTAAAAGCTACAATGATTCAAAACCCATATACAATGGGATATCTTGGTGTAGCTCAGGCTTATGCAGCCGTTAAAGGCTATTCAACAGGTCCGGAAGTTATTGATACTGGTGTAGGAATGCTGCTGCCCCAATAATCCTTGTGAACCTTACTGGTAAAAATCATATAAAAGGTCGTAGTACATTTCTTGTTATAAAAATAAAAATCAATGGAAATATTAATATTTGAACTATAAAGTGCTTGCATTAGGCATAGCTGACAGGCTATGTCTGATGCTTGTTCTTGTATCACAAGGGTAAAGCAAGTATTATATTTGAACGGAAGCGTGTATTAGCACTATAGCTTGATAGTTTAAGTGCAGGGGGTACATAATGTTAAAAGTGCTTATTGCAGATGATGAGGTAAAAGTTTGTAGATTGATTAAAATGCTTGTTCCTTGGAATGATCTAGGGCTTGAAATTGTAGATGTTGTGCATAATGGTGTTGATGCACTAAAGATAATCGAACAAAAAAAACCTGATATAGCGATAACAGATATCAGGATGCCAGGCCTTGACGGAATTGCCCTTATAGAGCAGGTTAGAGAAATTTCACCAGCTACTCAGTTTGTTATTATAAGTGGTTACAGAAGATTTGATTATGCCTATAGTGCTCTAAAGTATGGTATTGAAAATTATTTGTTAAAACCAATCAATCAGGAACAGCTTGTTGATTCTCTTAAAAATTTAATTTTGAAAATAAAAAAATCTCATGACATCAATGAAATTGAATCAGGTAAATTTGGGGCGGAAAATCTTGATTTTCATGATAATGGTGGCATCTACAGATTAACTGAATCTGATTCTGGGATTGTAAAAGCAGAAAAAAATATTGAAAATCCGGCTCTGAATATGCAAAAACTGTACCCTCTTTTAAAAAGTAACAGTCTGGAGGTCGGCAGGGGGCTAGATGCATTTAATCAAGTATATAAACTTGATTTTGCTTCGCCATTTTGCCAGGTGCTTTTAATTAAATTTGATATTGCCGAGGATTTACAGACTTTGACGCAATTGGAAGAAAAAAATAACCTGCTGGCTAAAGTGGATAAAAGTATACGCCAGCATTTGAATGATAAATGCCATCAGATAATTGTTGAGTACTATAACGATTTGTTATTTGTTCTTCTAAACCCCGAAATCCCTTTGGATACAGTACAGGCAGGCTCATTAAAAGATAATCTCCAGCAAAGCCTCTGCAACTGGTTTAAAAATGCACAGTCAATTGTAAGAGAATACAGGATTGTAAAAATGACTGTGGGTGTAGGAGGACTAAAACAGCAATTGTCTCATATGCCTGAATCTTACAATAAAGCCCAGGCTGCCGTGGATCATAGAATATATGACGATATGGCGGGAAGATTTATTGAAGAGACAGATTATGAATATATTTATCTTGATAAAAAAGACTTGCTAACCGCAAACAGAATAAAAACCTTGCAAAATACAATTGAAGTTTTTGACTGTGCCGGTTTGGCAAATTGGATATGTGGATTAAAATCGGATATTATGTCACATCGCTATCTGCCTCCTGTAATTATCATAGAAATAGCATATGAGATAGGCAACATAGCAGGAAAAGCTTTTTTTAATATCTCGAAGAAGGAGGATAAATCAATCTTTAGTATTGATACTTATCAGGGCAGAATTCAAAATTCAAGCTCTATCGATAGTCTTTTCGATCAGATACAAAAGACACTTTCTGAAGCAATGAATTATCTTTATGTAGGTCTTAAAAAAGAAATTGTACGTCCGGTTAGAGAAGCCAAAATATATATAACAAATCATTTTATGCTTCCTCTTACACTGGAGGAAGTTGCAGGTCAGGTTAATTTGAACTCTGCATATTTTTCTACTCTTTTCAAAAATGAAACAGGAACAACATTCAGTGAATTTTTACAGACTACACGTATGGAAGTAGCCAAAGAGCTTCTTAAAACGAGCAACAAAAAAATAGGCGAGATTGCTGCTAGTGTCGGCTATCAGGACGCTAAATATTTTTCGAAAATATTTATAAAGGAAATGGGAATTAAGCCTTCTGAGTACAGGAAACTATATTCATATCTATAATTTTGCAGTCCGGGAATTAGGAGGAAATATGTATCTATCAAAATACAGCATATTGTTCCGAATAAAGGTTTTGCTTACTTTGCTTGGTGTTATATTATTTATACTTATGACCACTATTTTTGCCATCAATCATAATGACGGCCTCAGGCTTGATTATAGAGGCTGGATACTGATTATAGGAATTTCTTTTGCTTTTTTGCTAATTCCGCTGGTTTTTTTGTTGATATACAGGCCTTTGACACGTAATTTAGATCAAGGGATGAAATATCTTAAAGCTGGAGATTTTGATGCCAGCAAACCGGAAGAACTTGATTCTTCTTTTAGTTCTTTGCTTGAGCAGGCTCGTATTGTAACCAGATCACGTAATAATGCAATTATGCTCAAGCAGCAGGCTGAAATCTCAGCTCTTCAAAGTCAGATCAATCCTCATTTTTTGTATAATACTTTAGAAGCAATACGTAGTGAGGCTTTATTGGAGAATCAAAAAATTATTGCAGAAATGACAGAAGCCCTTTCTGCTTTTTTTCGTTACAGCATTAGTTATAAATCCCCTATCGTTCCTCTTTCAAGTGAATTAAAAAATGTTAAAGATTATTTATCCATTCAAATGTATCGTTTTCAAGATAAAATTAAGTATTCAATTAGCTATGAAGATTTAAATGATCAAGATCAGATCATGCAGGCAGTGTTGCCTATAATGACTTTGCAGCCGATTATTGAGAATTCCATTTTTCATGGTTTGGAAATGAAAGTTGGTCAAGGAGATATAATTATAAAAATTAGATGTACTGAGAAAAGACTTATAATTAATGTCGTTGACAATGGAATAGGAATGGACGAAAATCAACTTGAACAGATCCGGAGCCGACTTTATAATCATGAATTGCCTTTGAGAAACCGCAATCAGTCTGGGCAAAGAAGTGGTTTTGCGATATATAACGTTAATCGCAGGCTTAAATTATTTTTTGGTGAAGCCTATGGGATACAAGTGTATAGCACAAAAAATATAGGTACGGATGTTGAACTTACTTTACCTTTTTTGACTTATGATACACTGGATGAGCAACAAAGAAGATATATTGATGAGGATTTGCCTTTTGAACAGAGAAATTCTTCGCTTGAATAATATTGTTAAGTATCATCAGGATGTAGCTTTGCTGGATTATTTTAACCTTCAGCTCAATCAGGCTGAAATAATGGGTGTTTATTGTTCTAATTCACCTGACAAGCAATGTTTGATGTCTATTCTGCATGGAGATCAGATTCCTGATGCCGGTCGGGTTTTTTATAAGGAAAAAATGCTCCGTGCACAGGAAATGTCAGAGTTACGAGGTAAAAATATATATTTTATAGATTCTGTCTCGAATTTGATAGCAGATTTGACAGTGGCCGATAACTTTTTTTATATAAGGCGGCATGCAAAAAAATATTTTATACCAAGACAAATACTGATTGAACAATCTCAGAGATTACTCAATAATTTTAATATTAAGAATATCAAGCCAGAGCAATATGTATCTGAACTTAGTTTGCTGGACAGATACAGGATAGAACTGGTTAAATCGCAATTGATCGGCTGCAAAATAATTGTCATAGACCAAATGTTTGATGTCCTTGATGATAGAGCAATAAGCGAGATCAGGTTAGTTTTTGATTTGCTGCAAAAACAAAAAATCAGCATAATCTGTTTTAGTGGCAGCAGTAAGCTTTTATTAAACATGTGTGACCGCATAACTATAATGAAAAATGGACATACAAGAAGATTAATTGAACGATCTGAGTTTAGTCTGCATTCGCTTGACACATATTTTAATGAAGATTATTCAGAATTTACTCGAGATTTTTATCGGCAGCCGGTAGAAATAGATGAAATAATGATAAGGCAAAAAGAAGAACAAGAAGAAATAGTCAATTGGTTTGGTGACAGGATAAATGCTACATTTACTTCTGATTTTTCAGAAATTAGCTTCATAATAAAAGAGAAAAATCAGAAAAATATTTTAACTGAGTTGTTTTCAATAAAATTATTGAGAAATTTTTTGAAACAAAAAGAGAATAATGAATTTTGGCCGATAACAATTGGGCCTTTTTACTTGGATAAAAGCAAAAAAATTAGCTTATTAGACAGCAAGCGCTCTTTTATAATTTTCCTCGAACATTTTTTGGAAGATTCGGAGTCTTTTCAGGAATTTACAATGGTTCTTGACGGGAAAAGTTTTGTTGTAAAAAACAATTTGGATTTGCATAAGTTGGGTATAGCATATGTGCCTAAAGATAGAGTTTCCAGATTATATATAGAAGACCTTTCTCCTGTTCAGAATCTTTATCTTGCTAATATGAAGAAAAATAATGTACTTGCCATAGATAGAAGCAGGATGAGAAAACATATCTGGCATTCTTTTGATGAATGGTGCGAAAGTCTTGATTTAAGTAAAACTGATCTGGATTACTATAAGAAATTTTATTTGAAAATCATGATTGTATTTTATAGATGGGTATTATTTTCTCCTCGTCTTATGTTGATTGCTAGTCCTTACCATGCTCTTGATGGTTATGGACGCAAATTAATAAAGAGTATCCTGAAAAGAATTCAAAAAGACTCTATTCCTATTTTAATTATTTCTTCAAACATTGAAGAAGCCTATGATTTATCAGAAAATGTTCAGTTTATAGATCAGAACATTGTCTAGAACATTGTTGATAATGCATAATAATATTACTTTATCTATAGTAAAATGACAACGAATAAACCATTATCTAAATATTTTCCACCTTAAATGATTATTGATACATTGTTGCTATTCTTGCCAGCTGTTAGTCTATAAGTAGTTATGAGAGCTGTTTGTGATTAAAAGATATTATATTATGTTTTATAAGCAAGCAAATTAGTTAGGAGGACTTAGCAGGACATGAGTGAATATCTGGTCAAAATGACCCATGTCTCCAAATCATTTCCCGGTGTTATTGCACTGGATAATGTTAGTTTTGATTTAAAGGCTGGAGAGGTCCATGCTTTGCTTGGTGAAAATGGTGCAGGCAAGTCAACATTGATGAAGATTTTGGCAGGTGTATATCAAAATGAAGCTGGCGATATTGAAATTGCTGGTAGAAAAATTACACATTTGACACCTAAATCAGCACAAGATTTAGGTATTACAATAATACATCAGGAATTAAATATGTGTCAGCATCTTACTGTTGCTGAAAATATTTTTCTAGGACGTGAAAAAAGCAGATTGAATGTGATAGACCAAAAACATTTAAATAATGAAGCGAAAAAAGTGCTTCTGAAATTGCAGCTGGATATTGACCCAAGAGTTGATATAGGTACATTGCCTGTATCTCAACAGCAAATGGTGGAGATTGCCAGAGCTATTTCCATAAATTCAAAAGTTATTATTATGGATGAGCCAACATCTGCACTTACAGAAAGAGAAACCGAAGAATTGTTTAAAATAATTAAGTCTTTGCGGCAGAGTGGTCATGGTATAGTCTATATATCGCATAGACTGGAAGAATTAAAACATATTACAGACAGGGTTACTATTTTTCGAGATGGTAAATATGTTCTTACAAGCGATTTTAAGGATATAACAATTGATCAGATTATTTCTGGAATGGTTGGACGAGAAATAAAAGAAAAATTTCCTAAGGTAAAAACAAACCGTGGAGAATTACTGATGGAAGTTAAAGGGCTGCGCTCAGGCAAGCAGGTAGAAGATGTGAGCTTTAGCCTTTATGCAGGAGAAATTCTAGGTGTTGCCGGTCTTATGGGGGCAGGCAGAACAGAAACTGCCAGAGCCTTGGCTGGTGTGGAAAAGATAGATGATGGAGAAATATGGCTTTATGGCAAAAAAACACATATATCGTCTCCCAAAGATGCTATTCGCAAAGGCATAGTCTATGCCCCGGAGGATAGAAAGAAAGATGGTCTTTGCACGAAATTAACTGTTCGTGAAAATATAGGTTTGCCCAATATGGATATGGTTTGTAATTTCAATATTATTTCCAGAAAAAAAGAGTTGGCTCTTACAAGAAAAGCAATAGAAAATCTTAAAATTAAAACACCGTCACATAATCAGGATGTGATAAATCTTTCAGGTGGTAATCAGCAAAAAATAGTAGTTGGAAAATGGCTGGCCAGAAAAGCCAGGATTGTAATCTTTGACGAACCTACCAGAGGCATTGATGTTATGGCGAAGGTGGAAATATATAATTTGATCAACAAGTTAAAACAGCAAGGGATTGGAATAATAATGATTTCTTCTGAAATGCCTGAAGTTATGGGTATGAGTGATCGCATGATCGTCATGTGCGAAGGCAGAGTTACAAGTGAACTCGATACCGAACAAACTTCTCAGGTAGAGGTAATGCACTACGCAACACAGTATAAAGCCAAGATATTGGAAGAGGAGCAGGTATAATGAAAAAAGAAGCGAACCAGGAAAATCAATCAGGATTAGTGGGAGCGTTAAGAGGAGTCTTAGCGACAAAAGGTATGGGTCAGGTTCTTTCTGTTGCCGGTGCCCTTGTGCTTATGGTTATAATTTTTAGTATTATGAATCCAAATTTCTTCAGAGGAGAAAATATGAGCAATCTGCTTAGGCAGACTGCTCCTATTTTGATTATCGGCATAGGCCAATCATATGTTTTAATAACAGGAGGGATAGATCTCTCAATTGGTTCGGTAGTTGGTATGTCTAGCATGATCGCAGCAACTCTTATGGTTCATCATGAAGTCCCTGTTTTGCTGGCTGTATTTCTGACTATTTTGGCCTGTTGTCTGGCAGGTACGATCAATGGATTTCTTGTGTCGAAAATGAAAATGCCTCCTTTTATTGCTACACTTGGTACTATGATTGTCTGCCGAGGAATTGCACAGCTCGTTAACGGAGGACGCAACACGGATGGTCTGGCGGCATCAGGAGAAGGGTATAAGAATTTCTTTTACTATGGTAGAACTTTAGGTCTTTATAATCCCGTCTGGATTGCGCTTGTATTAGCCATTGTTTTTGGCTTCATCCTTGCTAAGACACGTACAGGACGTTACACATATGCAATCGGCAGCAACTATGAAGCTGCAAAACTCTCAGGTGTAAATGTTGTAGTTGCTCAAATGAATGTATATATTATTTCTTCATTCATGGCAAGTATCGCTGGAATGATCTTCATGGCTCAAAGTACAATGGGCTTTATGGATGCCGGAACCGGCTATGAGCTAGATGCAGTTGCTGCATCCGTTATAGGTGGTATCAGTACAATGGGTGGACAAGGAATATTGCTTGGTACGGTAATGGGCTCTCTTGTTCTTTCGATTCTAAGAAATGGGTTGACCTTTGTAGGAGCGCCGCTAGCTTTCAGAAATATAATAATAGGTGTAGTAGTAGTATTTGCTGTTCTTATTGATAGATTTGCTCGCCGTCGTAAGGCTTGATTGGGAAAATGGGAAGAAAGAAGGCTTGGACATTATGAAGTGCCCAAGCCCTCTGCTATTAAATATCGCTGTGCTGTAAAAACAATTAAAAGCGGTACAACAATAATTTTATCTTATACTTTGCCAATATCATAAACACTTCTTATTCTGAGATTATTTGCTTCTCCTCTTAGAATGCTGACCTTAAAAATTCCGGCATTCATATCAAAATAATTATCACTCAGAATCAAGTCTTCATTTTCGTTTAATATCTCAACATTTTTGGCAAATGCTTGCGCTTTGACAATGATATCATTATCTTCAATTTCAAATGTCAATTGAGGATCTGTAAACTTGAAATATTTTGGATATGTAAACAAGACTGTTCCTGCAGAAATCAATCCATTATTAGTGCCAGGATCTTTTTCTGTCTGACTGCTATCTTGTATCTCATAGCTAACATATTGACTTAGAAGTTCGGCTTCCGGTAGATAAATTTTTTCTAGCCAGATGGCTGACAACGCCGGAACAGAAACTTCCTGACTTTCTTCTCTCACAACAGAAGCATCAGCATTTCTTAGAGCCCAACTTATTACCAGATTTTTTTCGTAGATAGTTTCGTTTGCGATATTTAAGTGTATAGATTTTTCAAAATTGAAATGCTGGCGATTAAAATCAGCTTTAGCCGTCATCCAGTTTTGTTCTTCACAAGATATCATTATTGGAGCAAAAAAGCGTTTTGCATAATAGTGCAGTGCTTTCCAACGATTATAGTAATCTATGGATGACCAGGATATGACTGGCCAGCAATCGTTTAGCTGCCAATATACTGCGCCCATACAACGACCTCGATTACGCCGGAAGTGTTCTACGCCATAGCGGATAGCATCCGCTTGAAGCAACTGGGAGGCATATACCATATCAGAAAAATTATATGGATATTTGTAGGTTTGTTGCAGATAATTCATAATCTTACCATTAGCGGAGCCATGGCGCTGATGCTTTTCCATAACATAGGAAAACAGATTTAAATCTTGTGGATCATCTGTTATGCCTTGTTCGATTGTTTTCACTGAAGGTATTGCCTGAAAACCAAATTCAGACAAATATCGGAATTTATGTTTGCGATACTCAGAAAAAGGTTTATTTCCATGCCATACTTCCCAAAAATGAACATCGCCGTGATCAGGGCTTTGTGGCTTGTCAAAAGCACCACCAGAAGAAGGGCTTGAAGGCCAGTAAAATGTTGCAGGATCATATTTGGATAAAACTTGCGGTATTATCCTTTCATACATGAAAAGATAATCACGAACCTCAGAAGGTTTTGAAACCCATTCTCCATCTTTGACGAAGCTTTCCATTTCGTTATTTCCGCACCACAAACCCAGGCAGGCATGATGCCGGATACGCTTTATATTGTCTATAAACTCCTGTGTGATATTGGCTTCAAAATCAGGAGTAAGCTCATATACAGAGCAGGCAAACATGAAATCCTGCCAGACAATAAAGCCTAGTTCATCACATAAGTCGAAGAAATAGTCATCGGGATAATAACCACCGCCCCATACTCTAATACTATTAAAATTAGCTAATTTGCAATCTTCTAGCAATTGAGTGGTTCTTTCGCGTGTTTTGCGCGGCAGAATATGCTCTTCTGGAATATAATCTGCTCCCATGGCAAAAACTGTTTTTCCATTTATTTCGTGGGCAAAGCTTTCGCCCCACTCATCCTTTTCCACCCGCATCGTCAACGTTCTTAGGCCTATGCGCCGTGACCATGAATCAATCAAATTTCCCTGGAACAAAAGATCGCATTTAATAGTGTATAGAGCTTGAGATCCAAGACCATTAGGCCACCATAGTTCAGGGTTTTCCAGTTTGATTTCAGCAGGCGAATCAGGGAATATAAGTTCATTCCCATCTGGCTCTTTTATTGTAATAGCATAGCTATAATCATTGCCTAAATCTGAAACCAGGTGGTCTGTTTTTAAATCATTTGCTTGAAAAGTTGGTGACAATAGTAGCCTGACAGAATTTTTATTATGTATCTGTTCAATGTAACAAGAATCTATTGACGCCTTGGAAAAAGCTTTGATATATACATCTCTGAAAATACCTGCATCCGGCAGGTGAGCTCCCCAGTCCCAGCCATACATGCAGTGAGCCTTTCGTATGTGGCTGAATCCTTCCCAAGCATCTTCTGTCCCTCTGGTAGGACATTCGGCAAAAGCTTTTGCTGCATGTTTTAACGGTGAAAAAAGAGATATTTCTATTATATTCTCTCCCTTTTTCAAAATGTCAGTTACAGGAAATTCCCATTTTCTATGCATATTTGCGACATCTGCCAAGAGTATATCGTTAAGATAAACGGAGGCAATAGTATCAATGCCTTCAAAGCAAAGAATAAGATTTTCTTCTTTTATTACTTCATCATTTGGATAAAAACTGCATTTGTACTCAAATGTTTCTTCCATTACTTTCAAAACAGTATCTTCATTATCTTTCCAGTAGGGTTCAGGTATAATGCTGTTTTCGTGAAGAGTTGAGTAAACAGAGGATGGAACAGTTGTACTGTATTCTGTTCCATCACTAACTCTTTTCATAATCCAGTTGCTGTTCAATAATTGTTTTTTCATAAACTTCCACCTTAATGTTTAAATAATGTTTCAGCAGTTTCATGTTCAGTTGACTTAAGTATTTGCTCTGAATTTTCAGTAGAATTGTCTGTAAAAGGAATAATATGTGCCTCCACAAAGACCTCGGTTTTTTTGTTTTCATAAGGTATGATATTACCAGATACAGGCAAATTATCAATTATCAAAGATATATCACCTTTTTCAATATTATCAGGATTATGTATTTCTATATGATATATCACATCTCTAAATTTGCGTGTGATACTGAAATCACCAAAATCTACCGGTAGGCAAGGATCTATTTTCAGTCCCTCATATGTAGGTTTGATACCTAAAATATACTGACTGATATTAACAAAAGTCCAGGCTGCAGTTCCTGTAAGCCAACTGTTTTTTGCTTCTCCTTCGTTTGGAGCATCTTTACCGGCTATCATCTGTGAATAAACATAAGGTTCAGTTCGATGTATTTCACTGATTTCTTCAAGGAAAGCAGGGCAGATTTTACTATATATATCGAAAGCGCGATTACCATTACCCAATTCTGTTTCGGCAATTGATACCCAAGGATTATTGTGACAGAAAATACCGGCATTCTCCTTGTAGCCCGGCGGATAAGAGGATATTTCGCCCAATTCAAGATGGTAAGCAGTATATGCCGGCTGCAATAGAACGATGCCATATTTGGTGTCAAGGTATTTTTCAACTGAATCCAGAGCTTTAGCTGCCAGTCCTTCTTTTATTCCAACTCCGGCAAGTGGCAGGAAACCCTGTGGTTCTATATAAATTTTACCTTCTGAACATTCCTGTGAGCCTATTTTGTTTGAAAAAGCATCATATGCCCGTAAAAACCATTCTCCGTCCCAACCGTAATCAATAATGGACTGATACACTTTTTCTACTTCTGAATTGGCTCTTTGGTATTCTTTATTATTTCCCAGAAGTTTGCATATTTCAGCATATTCTCTACCATATTTTACAAACATTCCTGCAATGAATACTGACTCAGCAACTGTTCCTTCGCTGGATCCAAAAGTCTGGAAGGATTCACCGGGATGCTCAGAAAAACAGTTTAGATTAAGACAATCATTCCAGTCTGCACGTCCAATAAGCGGAAGTCCATGAGGCCCTTTATTGGTAGCTGTATAATCAAAAGATCTCCGGAGATGCTCAAGTAAAGGTGCAGCAGTATCAGGATTATTATCAAAAGGTACAAGCTCTTTTAAAATATCGAGATCACCTGTTTCTTTCATATAAGCTGCAACTGCAGCGATAAGCCAGAGAGGATCATCATTAAAACCACTTCCTATATCGGCATTTCCTTTTTTGGTTAACGGTTGATATTGGTGATATGCGCTGCCGTCTTCGAACTGGGTTGATGCTATGTCAATTATTCTAGTCCTGGCTCTTTCTGGAATAAGATGCACAAAACCAAGCAAATCCTGACAAGAATCTCTGAAGCCCATTCCCCTGCCAATGCCTGATTCGTAATAAGATGCTGATCTGGACATATTAAATGTAACCATGCACTGGTACTGGTTCCAGATATTCACCATGCGGCTGACTTTATCATTTTGCGAAACAATCTGGAACTGCGACAAAAGGTTGCTCCAGTACATTTTTAGTTGATCAAAAGCAAAATCTACTTGCTCAATATTTTCGTAACGCTTAATAATAGCATGGGCAGGTTTTTTGTTAATGGTATTTGGTGCAGCCCATTTTTCTTCAAAAATATTTTCTGCGTATCCCAATATAAATATAAATGTGCGTGATTCACCAGGATCAAGCTTGAGATCAATTTGGTGAGATGCGATTGGATACCAGCCACTGGCCAAAGAATTGTTTAAATTCCCAGCAAATACTGCCTGGGGGTTTTCCATCCCGTTATAGTGTCCGACAAATTTATTGCGGTCTGTTTCATAATGGCTTATTTCACTGTTGGCATGATAGAAGGCATAATGATTTCTGCGTTCTCTATATTCGGTTTTATGATAAATTGTCGATCCTTCTATTTCGACTTCTCCAATATTTAAATTTCGCTGAAAATTTCTGGAATCATCGTCTGCATTCCATAGACACCATTCCGCATAAGAAAAGATTTTTATTTCTCTGATCTTGTTGGAGTGGTTTGTAAGAGTAAGTTTCTGGATTTCACAGTTGTCGTTTAATGGAACAAAATACAAAGCTTTTGCTTCTATTTTGTTTTTTTGCGAAGTAAAATAACTATAACCTATACCGTGCCGGCATTCATAACTGTCCAATGGAGTTCTTGAAGGCTGCCAACCCGGATTCCAGACCGTATCACTATCTTTTATGTAGAAATAATGTCCGTTTGAGTCTGCTGGTATATTGTTATATCTATAACGTGTGAGTCGTAACAGCTTTGCATCTTTATAGAAACAATAACCTCCGCAGGTGTTGGAAATCAGTCGAAAAAAATCACCTGAACCAAGATAATTTATCCATGGCAAGGGTGTTTCCGGGCTGGTGATGACATACTCTTTTACTGAATCATCAAAATAACCATATTTCATATTTATAACTTCCTGACTCTTTTCTTTATTTTATCGTTAAAATATCATTTGCTCGAAACCGATTTAGAGAAAAAACACGATTTTAGAGAGAAAAGAGAGATGAAGAGCAGGAAATTGCATAGAGCTAAGCTGATTATAGCAAGCACAATAAAACATTACAATGCTTTTTACGCAATTATAGTATTAAATCCTAAACTTTAACGAAACGTTTTCGTGAGGATATATAGATAATTTTCTATTGCTTTTGCGGTTTGCGACAAGAAGTGTACTACATGTTGCACATTACAAGAGGTGTTTTTTACTGCTTTTATCACAAACATGCATTGTTTTACGAAATATTATTGCGAAAAAATATCGCTCTGGGTACAATATGACAAGAGAAAACGATTTAGTAATTTGATTATCTAAGCATAATCACAAGAGATGTTGAGTAGATTAAGATTTCAGAACGATTGGAAGTTCCTTAAACTGATTATCAGTAAAAGAGTAAAGGAGAATGAGGAGGGATGAAAGAAACAATCTCCTTAAAAGATATCGCAAAAATCTGTCATGTATCTGTATCTACTGTTAGTAAAGCTTTGAATGACAGAGAAGATATAGGCAGAGATAAGAAACTGGAAATACAGAGAGTAGCAAAAGAATTGAATTATGTCCCGAATTATATGGCATCAACCTTGAAAAGTAAGAAAACAAGAAATATTGGGGTTTTATTATCAGAATCAACCGGTACTAACTTGATGCATGAGCATTTTGCCAGAATTCTTAATAGTTTTAAGGATACTGTGGAAGAAAGAGGATATTTTATCAGTTTTCTAAATGCAAATAATTCACCCAATCGTCTTTCTTATAAAGAACAGTGCAAATATATGAATTTTGACGGTGTTTTCATATTATGTGCTGATTATAATCAAACCGAGGTTAATGATCTGGTAGCTTCAAATATACCGATTGTTACTATAGACCATACTTTGCCTAAGCATATTAATGTAGCATCCAATCAGTATGGTGATATGAAAAGATTGATGCAGCTTATATATTATCGAGGACACAGAAAAATAGCTTATATTCACGGAGAAAATAATGAAGTCACTAACGGACGGCTTGCAGCTTATAAATCTTTCATGAAGGAGCATAAACTTCAAGTACCCAGAGAATATCTTTATACTTGTCCGTATCGTGATTATGAACGAGGAAGTGCCCTGACCAAAGCGGTGCTGGCATTATCGAATCGGCCAACTTGCATAATTTATCCAGATGACCTAACTGCTGTTGGTGGACTTAATATGATGCAGGAAGCTGGTCTTGTTATCCCAAGGGATATCTCAATAACAGGATATGATGGTTTGAATTTAGTTAAAATAGTAAGACCAAGAATAACAACAATTCGTCAGGATACAGTTTCAATGGGAATACAGGCTGGTAACAAACTTATCAACAGAATTGAATTCCCAGAAACTCAGACAGGTTCAGAGACAGTAATGGTAGACGGGATGGTGGAACCGGGAGAATCGGTTGCCGTCATCAGTGAAACAGGATAATTAACAGGCAGAGCCTGTAATTATGTATAATTCTGAAGGAGGATTTAGAATGAAAAAGCGTAAAACAGTACTAAGTTTATTGCTCTGTGTAGTGATGGTATGCAGCTTGTTTGCAGGTTGCGGTGGCACAGACACTGAAGACACGACAGCAGCACCTGAAACGACAACTGCTGCCCCGAACAATGACGAAACAGATGGTAATGATAATGGTTCAGATGAAGGCGACGGATATGCTGGAGAAATATCTCTCATGCATTTCTCAACTTCAGAAGAATCACAGGGTAACGGTGGATCTGATGGTTTCCGTACAGTAATAGCCCAGTGGGAAGCAAACAATCCTGATGTATCTCTTAATCAGACCGTTCTGGCTAATGATGAATACAAAACACAGGTTGCTACACTTGCTGGAGCAGATGATCTTCCAGATGTATTCCTCTTACAGGGAATGAATACAAAAGCGTGGGCCGAGCAGGGTCTGATTCTTGATATGACAGACATCATTTCTGATTCTCCATATGCAAATCAGTATAACAATGCTTATTTCACTCCTTTCACAAACGAAGGCAAAATCTATGGTTTGCCAGTTCTTACCGGTGGAACATGTACTGTTGTAGTTTATGATAAAGCTGCATGGAGTGACGCTGGTTTTGATAAATTCCCTGAGACATGGGCTGAAGTTGAAGAAGCAACTGAATACTTTACTGCAAATGGATATCAGGAGAGTATTGCTTTTGGAAACAGCGGCAAATGGCAGATGAATTCTTGTTTCCTTTCTACTTTAGGTGATCGTTTTACAGGTCCAGAATGGTTCCAGTCAATCATTGATAAAGGTGGAGCAGCTTTCACAGATGAACCTTTTGTAGATGCACTTAATTATACAAAATATCTTTTCCAATCAGGCATATTCAATGATGACTTCAATGCAATCAATAATGAAGATGCAAGAGAATACTATATTTCTGGTGAAACCCCTGCCTTTATCGGTGGTAACTGGGACGTAAGCTATATTGGAGCAACTCTGTTGGAAGTTGATCCAGAGCGTTATGAGAATACTGGATTTGCAGTACTTCCTCAGCCAGAAGGAGCAACTGGTTCATACAACTCACAAAATATCGGTCTAGGTTATGCAGTTGCGATTAATGCTAGTCTGAAAGATGATCCTGAAAAACTGGCCGCTGCTATCGATTTTGCCTATTATGTAACAGGTCCTGAATTTGCTTCATATGTGGCAGAAAACTATGCTCTTGGTGGTTTGACCCAGGTTTCTAATGTTGACTTGAGTGCATTTGATCAGTTTACACAAGACTTCTACAATTACTCATATGTAGATACTGTAGCTTGTGAAATCTATGATTCATATGTAAACAGTGCTGTCTGGGAAGTTCTTAATACAGAATTGCAGACTCTTACAAATGGTGCAACGGACGGAGAAACGGTCGCAGATCTTACACAAAAAGCTTATGAGGCTAACTATTAAGCAATAATTTTGCTAAAATACAGTTATTCGCAATACCGTAGTATTTTCGTAAATAAGACCGGGCAGCTATTATAGCTGCCCGGCCAATAAAACATAAAAGGGAGTAAGCTCGCTCCCTTTTTATAGACTAGGAGGCGGGCTTGTGCTGCTATCGAGGAAACCCCCGAATCGAGTTATCTTAGGTTATCTGATTATTCCTTTGGCGCTATACGTATTTTCTGTTTTCATTCCGCTTATGGCTGCAAGCTTCTACAGCTTATTTGAATGGAAGGGCGGCCCTAATAAGACCTTTATTGGTATCGAGAATTATATTTCTTTATTTAAGGACAGAGTGTTCTGGTTGTCTTTTTCTCATAATCTTTATCTTATATTTTTATGTATTATAGGACAGGTTGGTGTGGCATTTGTTTTTGTAATGATGATAAGCACCAAATTTGTAAAATTGAAAGGTATCCATAGGACTTTTGGATTTTTCCCCAGCACAATAGCTGCGGTTGCTGTTGGATTTATCTGGACTATGGTTTTTGATAGTCGCAGAGGCGTTTTGAACTGGCTGCTGGTAGCAATTGGACAGGCAGATAAAACTCAGGTCTGGCTTAACAATACCGATCTGGTTATGACCTTGGTTTCGATACCTCTGATTTGGCAATATATAGGTTATTACATGCTCATTCTATTATCGGCTACCTCTGCTATTGACACCGAGGTTTTAGAGTCTGCTGAGCTTGATGGTGCTAATGCTTTTAACAAAGCTGTCCATGTTGTTTTGCCTATGATAAAAAATACAATAATTGTTTGTTTGGTTCTATGTGTTTCCGGTAATATGAAGGCTTTTGATAACATTTATGTTATGACAAGAGGAGGTCCGGGAAATTCTTCTATGGTTATGGCAATGTATGGGTATAATGTTTCCTTTGCACAACAGAATATGGGGTATGGAAGTGCTATTTCTGTAGGAATATTCGTGCTGGGACTGCTTGTTGTTGGTGGTGTACAGCTGTTGTCCAGCAAACTTAGTAAGGATTAGTGTGGTGATTTAATATGGCTGAAAAAGTTTACGGAATGACTGTTGGAAAAAGAATAGGAAATGGTGTGACAGCGACCTTATTGAATACAATCATGATAATCTTTTCCCTGAGTTGTATTTTCCCGCTGGTCTGGATGTTGTATTCCTCTCTCAAAATAAAACGTGAATTTAACGCGGATATAATGGGATTACCGCCCAATCCTACTTTGGAAAACTACAAAAATATCCTGACTAATCAAGATTATCACATTATGGATTCACTTATAAACAGTATGAGAACAACAGCAGTATCTATTTTCTTTATAGTGTTTTTTGGTTTCATTGTAGGTTATCTGCTTTCGAGAATTGATTTCAAATTAAGTAAAGTTATCTGGGTAATGCTGCTTATGGGGATGCTGATACCGGTGCACTCTCTTCTGGTTCCTATATATGTGGTTTTTAATAATGTAGGTATCTCAAATAAGTGGTACACATTGATGTTTCCCTACATAGCATTTGGAATGCCTATATCGGTTTTCCTTATTCAAAGCTTTATTAAAACCGTTCCTACCGCGCTCGAGGAAGCGGCTTCCATAGACGGTTGTTCCTTTAGTGCTACGATGTTTAAAATTATTATGCCTATCTGCAAACCTGTAATGGTTACTGTTGGTATAATTCAAACATTTGCCTGCTGGAATGAATTTTCTTTTGCTCTTGTTTTGTTAAGAGATGCAAGATTACATACTGTTCCACTTGCAATGACTCAATTTACAGGACAATTTTCATCTGATTATCCCAAAATCATGGCTGCTATGTTGATTACTATGTCTCCTATTGTGATTATGTATTTTGCTTTTAGCAAACATATCATCAAGGGAATGGTAGCAGGTGTTGTAAAAGGCTAATCACTATAAATATAAAGTCGGCAAAACAAATTTAATTAAAAGCCGGATATGGGCGGGATTTGTCCTTATCTGGCTTTTATAAAGGTATAAATATAAGTTGAGGTTTTTTATGAAAGAAGCAGATTTAAAATTATTGTTTGAAGATATGTCGCTGCAGGAGAAAATAGGCCAGATGATGCAATTGGATATAAGTTGTTTCAGCAGTGAAGGTGCTATAACGGGGCCTGAAGTTGAACTTGGAATATCTACCGATGATTTTTTTCTTGCAGGCAGTGTTTTGGGTGCGGTTGGTTCAGAGAAAATTAGAAATTTGCAAGAATTATGTATGAAAAGGCAACCCCATAATATACCTTTACTTTTCATGGCTGATATTATTAACGGTTATAGGACTATCTTTCCTATTCCGCTGGCTTTAGGGTGTACTTTTGATGAAGATACTGTGAAAACTGCGGGTGATATCATGGCTAGAGAATCCGCAGCAGCAGGACTCCATATTACTTTTGCACCCATGGTTGATCTTGTCAGAGACGCACGCTGGGGCAGGGTCATGGAATCTACAGGAGAAGACCCTTATCTTAATTCGAAACTGGCCGCCGCGATGGTAAAAGGCATACAGGGAAATTCGGATGGTTATAAAGATCATCTGGGTGCATGCACAAAACATTTTGCTGCATACGGAGCTCCTGTCGCAGGTAAAGAATATAATAATGTTGAATTATCCGAAAGATCACTGCGTGAAGATTATCTGCCCTCGTATAAAGCTGCAGTAGACGCTGGCACAGCAATGATGATGACATCTTTTAATACTCTTGACCGTATTCCGGCAACTGGTGATTCCTGGCTTATGCGCGAAGTTTTGCGTGAAGAAATGGGCTTTGACGGGGTTTTAATTTCAGATTGGGCGGCTATTGATGAACTTGTTCAACATGCTGTTGCTGAAACTCGCAAGGACGCTTCCAGACAGGCTTTAGAAGCCGGTGTTGATATGGATATGATGAGCGGTTGTTACATGCAGTCTTTGCAATCCTTGGTAGAAGAAAAAGCAGTATCTGAAAAACTCATCGATGAAGCAGTCTGGCGGATTCTTAAATTAAAAAACAAATTAGGCTTGTTTGAAAACCCACATCGTAATGCCAGTGTAGATTCGGAACAAAAAAATATATTCAATGAAGATACAAAAGCAAAGGCAAGACAGGCTGCGGCCAAAAGTATCGTATTACTTGAAAATAAAAATAATTTTCTGCCTTTAGATAAAAGTGAAGATCTGGCATTTATAGGCCCATATGTAGATGAGAAAAATATAATTGGCGCCTGGTCGTTTTTCGGTAATCCTCAGGATTCTGTTTCCTTGATTGAAGGTATTAGAAATAAAGGTATTAATTCAGCATGGGAACCTGGCTGTGAAATAATGAATCCGGGAGAGACTATCTTGGGATTTAAATACAATATAAGCAGTAAACTAACTAAGGAGCAAACTGAAGAACTTATAGAAAAAGCAGTTGAGATGGCAAAAACAAAACAAAAAATCATAATGGCAATAGGAGAATCTCCTTTACAGACTGGTGAAGGAGGAAGCAGAGCAGATATTACGATTCCTTTTATACAGAAAAAATTATTTGATGAGATATATAAAGTAAATAACAATATTGCTGTTATTATATTTGCTGGACGGCCTTTGGATATTCGTGAAATTAAGCAAAAAGCGAAAGCGGTTATATATGCCTGGATGCCCGGAACAGAAGGTGGCAATGCTCTGGCTGATATTTTATATGGTGATTTTAATCCGCAGGCTAAACTGGCAATGTCACTGCCTTATTGTGTAGGACAGGTTCCTGTTTTTTATAGCGAGTTGAGAACAGGCAGATTTGTTGCTGATGGAGATCAGATGGACAATCGTTTCTTAACAAGATATAGCGATATTCCCAATAGCCCTTTATATCCGTTCGGATATGGAAAGAGCTATACTGATTTTGAAATATCTAAGCCTGTTCTTAACTCGGATAGTATTGATTTTGATCAGGAAATACAGGTAAGTGTAACTGTTAAGAATATTGGTGTTTTAGCAGGCACAGAAACCGTACAAATGTATATAACAGATAAATATGCAAGTGTTGCAAGACCCATGAGAGAACTGAAAGGTTTTCAAAAAATAAATTTACAAGCTGGAGAAGAGGCAACTGTGTCATTTGTTATCAATTCAGATATGCTAAAATATTACGACAGAAAAATGATATACAGAGCTGAAAGAGGAGAATTTACTGTTTGGATCGGCAATGAAAGTCATACACAGAATGGAGTTGACTTTAGGTTAACTTGAGCTTGAAAATGTCGGGTTGTGTACTATTTTACCCATAGCAAAATCCAAATATCCATTGCTAGCTTTTAATAGCTTACATAAAATTATGTCAGGAAATGCTTATGGGGGTGAAGGAATGGATTCTCTGAACAGAAAAGCCAGGCACAGGATAGAATTTGCGTTATTTAATCTTCCGGCTGTGCTTTTTGCATCTTTATCGATTTATATTCCATTTGTTATGAGTATGTATTATTCTTTGACTGAATGGAACGGTATTAGTAGAGCTGCAGAATTTGTGGGTTTAGATAATTTTAAAAGACTGTTTGCAGGTGATGCTGATTTTTTGAAATCAGCATGGTTCACTGCAAGGTATAGTGTTCTATTTATTATTGTCGTTAATGTGATGGCGCTGTTTCTGGCTGTTCAGCTCGACAAAAAACTTAAAACTGCTAATATTCTCAGGGCAGCTTTTTTTGTGCCTTATATTTTGAGCCTAGTAATAGTAGGCTTTATCTGGCGTTTCATATTTTCTCAAGGATTTGATGCTTTGCTGGAAATAACTGGCTGGAAAATATTTGAACTTAGCTGGTTGGGCGATCCGAAACTTGCTTTTTGGTCGGTTCTGATAGTTTCTATCTGGCAATCTATAGGTTTTTATATTGTTATATATATAGCCGGATTACAGTCAATACCTTCAGAGCTACCGGAAGCTGCAATTGTAGATGGTGCTTCCAGAAGTCAAACTTTTTTTCACATTACATTACCGATGCTTGCACCTTCACTTACAACAGCTTTTTTTATGGCACTTGTTAATTCAATTAAAATTTTTGATATTATATTCTCTCTTACAGGAGGAGGGCCGGGAGGTGCTACCTACAGCATAACATTTAATATTTATGTAGAAGCTTTTCAGAATAATAATTATGGCTATGGTACTGCCAAAGCCCTTGTTCTTTTTATAGCTGTTTTGATTATTACTACGATCCAGTTAAGGTTTTTCAAGAGCAGGGAGGTGGAAATTTAATGAAACGACAAAAAATAAACTTGCTTATTCTGGAAATAGTTCTTATCGGAGTCGCGCTGTTGTTTTTATTTCCTCTCTTCTTGATGCTAATAAATTCTTTTAAAACTTTAGGAGAAGTTCTTCGTAATGTGCTCGCTTTACCAGAAGCTCCTAGTTTTGAAAATTATGCTTTTGTCTGGAAATATGTAAGATATCCGCGTTTGTTTTTAAACAATATAATTATTACAACAATAGGTATAGCGGGAATAGTTCTATTTTCATCTATTGCTGCTTACATGCAATCAAGGCACAAAAGCAGAACAAGTACGGTGCTATACTTCTTTTGTGTGATGCCTATGCTGATACCCTTTCAGACAATTATGATTACGGTTCTTAAATTAATGAGTATAGTTAATCTAACAGGTAGCACATGGGGATTAGGAATACAATATTGGGGATTCGGTATTCCGCTAGCTGTTTTTATATATCATGGTTTTGTAAAAATGATACCCAGAGAGATTGATGAAAGTGCTATGGTTGACGGAGCAACAACTTTCAGAACTTACTTTCAAGTTATTTTTCCTTTGTTAAAACCAGTAACAACTACAATTATTGTTATCGACGTAATGTGGATATGGAATGATTTTCTGTTGCCCCTGTTGATGGTGAACAGTTCAAAATCTACTCAAACCTTGACTTTGGCAGCCTACGGATTTATAGGGCAGTATAATACAGACTGGCAATACGCCATGGCAGCAATGGTAATGGCTGTACTGCCTTCGGTAATCTTCTTTATTATTATGCAAAAAGATATTGTTAAAGGTGTTGTTGTAGGTGCAGTTAAAGCTTAAGGAAATAAAAATGCTGATTAAAAAGTTATGGAAAAAAATCACGAGAAAACTAAGTAGCAGATTGTTGCATAAGTTTTTGCTGCTTTTTAGTTGTGTAATAATATTTTCTATAGGGATACAATCAGTAGTGTCATATAATATGTTGCATAATCAATCTCTTTCTTCAGAGATAATAAGCAATAGTAGAATACTTGAATTTGTCGGTAAAGAGCTCGACGACTATATGACAGAAACTTCAAGACTTCTTTCATCAAGTTTGAATTATGATCAGATTATGAAAGCTTCGAGAGAAGAGGCTTTGGATTATCAGGAGCAGTTGGTTCTTGAAGATTATTTAAGATCAATTTTCTATTCAAGAGGAGATATTGCTGCAGCATATTTGTATCTTCTGGACAGTAACAGATTTTATCACATTTCCAGACAGCAAAAAGAGACGATGGTAAGGATCAGTCAGGGTAATGACTTGATGGCGGGGCAGTTGATGGAAAGGATAAAAACAAGTAAAAAGAACTGGACTGTAGAGTCATTGGCTTTAAATAATAGTACAGTATATGAGCTCGATACTCAAAATTTATCAATGGCTTTTCATGCTTCTGTTTTCAATATTTCTACCAGAACTCCTCGTTTGATTTTAACAGTTGTTCTTGATACTTCAATGAGAAATAGGATTGCAGAAGATGCAGCTACCGATCCTGGACAACAGTTAATTATTCGTGATTATAAAGAAGAGATATATTATATTCATGATACATCCGTTCCGTCGGAAGGAGCATTACTGGATAAAAAAACTGTAAAAAATAGTGAATATGAAATAGTTTTGGTAGAAGATAAGGAGTATTATGCTATCTCAGCAGAGTCTCCTGCAGGGACATGGCAGCTTATAAAACTTTTGCCACATGAACAGGTTGCAGCCGCTGCATCTGCAAATCGCAAATTCAGTATTTTTACAGGAATAAGTTCATTAACTACAGCATTGCTTATTGTATATCTTTTGGCAAAAGCCATCACTAGGCCGCTAAATCGTCTTTCGGCAAAAATGGATAATTTTAGCAGAGGTGATTTTGCCGCCAGTGTGCCGGTTAGCGGCAATGATGAAATCGCGCAAATAGGCGAACAATTTAATTTAATGGCAAATCGGACGCAAGAGCTTATTCGCCAGACATGGCAGCTTGATCTTGCCCATAAAGAAGCTCTTTTAAAATCGCTTGTGTCTGAATTGAACCCGCATTTTCTTTACAATGCTCTCCAAGCAATTTCGACCGAGGCGCTAAAAAATAATAATGAAAAAATTCATGAAATGATAGATGCTCTTTCGAAAACTCTAAGGTACTGCATAAGTGAAGATGATGTAGTTCCACTGGAACAGGAAATCAACTATGTCGAACAATACATGACGCTGCAAAAAGCAAGATATGGTGAGAATAAATTAAAGATATATATGGATATAGATGAGAGCGTATTGTCAATTGAATTACCTAAACTGGCTATACAGCTTTTGGTGGAGAACTCTATCAAACATGCACTCGAAAAAACCGGCGATGATATTGTTATTAGAATCAAATCATTTATAGACAAGGATAAATTGTGTATTACCGTCTGGGATAATGGTCCGGGCATAAGTGCTGATGTTTTGCGCAAACTAAAAAAGACCCTCAAAGATCCGCTTGATGCCAGTGATCTTTCGGAAATAGGTTTAAGAAATCTTGCTACCAGATTGAGACTTGTTTTTGGTAATTCAGCACAAATAGACATAGAAGCAGATCAAAAAGGAACACTTGTCAAGATCATTATACCGATATGACAACAAGAAGATGGGGGATAGGTATGAAAGTTTTGATAATAGATGATGAAAAACCGGTACGTGAAGCTATCAGTATTCTTGGGAAATGGTCTGATATAGGTGTTTGTTCAATTGCGGAGGCTGAAAATGGACAACAAGCCATGCGTATGATAATGAATGATAAACCAGATATTATACTTTTAGACATGAAAATGCCGGTTGTTAGCGGGTTGGAATTACTACAGTGGCTGGAGATCAAATATAAAGATGTTGTATGTATAGTTATAAGCGGATATAGTGATTATCATTTTACTAGACAGGCTATTAGATCTCGTGTAGTAGATTATTTAATAAAACCTGTAAACAGCGAGTCTCTAAATCTAGCACTTAAAAATGCAGCAGAGATAGTTTGCCTTAAGCAAAAAAAAGAAAAATCTACTAGTTATGATAAAACGGAGAATGTAAAAAAAATAGATCTTAAAGACGATAAAAAAAGATTTTTATATTCTGTTTTTGAGGGTAGTTATGATTTAAGCATTCGAGATATGTACGGTAGCTTTCTGCAAAATGAAATTGATTGTAATTATGGTTTTATCCTTATAAAACTGATGAATTTAAGAGTTGTTCGACAACAGTATTTTGGCAATGACAGTAATCTTTTATTTTTTGTGATTAACAATGTTGTGGAAGAGATATATGCAGATATATGTCCAGTCTTATGTTTGCAGCTTTTAGGGTCAGAGCAGGAAATAGTGATTGTCAGTACAATCCATAATGCTTTAACAGATTTTAATATGAGGGACGCTGCCACCAAAATAATAAGTAGTTTATCTGATTGTCTTAGTATCCGTGCTGTTGCAGGCTGGAGCCAGCCTGTGGAAAATATTATTGATCTTGAACATGTCAGGAAAAATTTGCAGAAGCAAATAAATCAGTTAAATCTGTTTGATCTGAGTATGATTACAACTTTTTCAGATCAGAAAGAAATTGAAGAAAAAAGCTTTAGTCTTATGAATTTCAAAGATCAGCTTGAGCAGGCAATGACTTCGGGAAGGTTTGAACAGATCGCTTCACTTTTACAACTTTTTTGTGAAAGCATTCGGGAGTATGGTTATTTGAGTATAGGAAGTGCAGACAGAATAAGACAGGAATTGCTGTATTTATTTAATAGTATTGCTATCAATTACAGAACAGAATCATTTAAACCAGGTTCAGATGAGATGGCAGCAGCAGAACTTGCAAGTCTTGATCTGGATTATTCCAACTATCAAGGCTTTTGCCAGATGTTGAACAATTTGGCTGCTTTTTACTATAACAGAATAAGGCGTCAAGCAGGGCAGTTTGATATTAGTGATGTTAAAAATTATCTGGAAAGTCATTTCCATGAAGAAATAACAATTAGCGAGTTGGCACAGAGATATTTTATGAGTCGTGGATATTTGATGAAACTTTTTAAACAAAAATACAATAGAGGGATTTTCGAGTATTTACAGAACCTTAGAATGGAGCGTGCAAGAGAATTATTATCTCAAACTGATATTAAAATACAGGAAGTTTCAGAGATAGTAGGATATAAGGATCAGAATTATTTTAGTAAGGCGTTCCGACATTCAACAGGTTTTTCGCCTAGTGAATATCGCTTGCGACCGACTGGGAGCAATAAGTGACAATTTTACCCATGTTAAATTACAAATCTTCCTGTAGATGTAAATGATCCGCAGCTAAACTGTAAATATAAAAGCGATGCCTGATAAAGGCACAGAAACCAAAAGATGAAAAAGGAGGACTTTTTGATGAAAAGACTGTTGACTATCGTTAGTCTGATTCTCGTATTGGCAATGCTCGCTGCTTGCGGCGGTGCGCCTGCTGACACAACTGGATCAACCACCACAGCAGCACAACAGACTGATGGCTCCAATGATAATGATCAGGGAGAAACTGAGGTTGCGAAAGATCCTGTAAATATCTTTATTTTTTCTAATCAGCCGGAATACTCTGAAGCGTTTAATGCTTACATAGAGGAGTATAAAACTGTTGCCCCTCATGTCACAATTGATATGGAAGTTAATCAGGCTGATTATCCAACCTTGGTAAAAGCAAAGCTTTCCTCTGGGGATGTACCGGAAGTATTTGTTTCTACGGCGGGAGCAGAGATAAAACTCTATATGGAATATTCAGCTGATCTTACAGATGAGCCCATGAGTGCAGCTATGCTTGATTCTGTTAGAAGCAATATGTCATATGACGGTAGAGTTTATGGCTTCCCTGTTAAGGCGAACTGCTTTGGTATTGTTTACAACAAAGCAATATTTGAAGAAGCTGGTATAACTGAATTACCGAAAACTTTTAGCGAACTTGAAGAAGCTTGTGAAAAAATTGAAGCTGCCGGATATACACCATTCTCAAATGGATATAAAGAATGGTGGGTACAAAAACATATTTTCATGCATTTTGTTGATGCATCTACAGATAATGCTGAACAGCTGGTTGCTGGATTTACCAATGGCACAGAAAATTTTGGGGATTATCCGATAATGAATAATAATTACTTTGATTTCCTGGATCTTTCTGTAAAATACGGTATGCCTAAACCTTTGGAAGCTGATCTTAATGCTGAAATAGCAGCATTTGGTACAGGGAAGGCGGCTATGATGACAGGTCAGGGCCCATGGACAGAGGAAGCCATTTTAGCAATAGATCCTAATCTTCAAATGGGTATAATGGGCTATCCTGTTGATGAAAATCCTAAGAATGCAAGAATAGCTACAGGTGCAGATCAGGCTTTGCGTATTTATAAGGACTCTCCTGTAGTTGATGAGGTTATTGCTCTTTATAACTGGCTATTTACATCTGACTATGGTATGAACTGGTTTTCTGATGTGGCAAAAGTCATACCTCCAATAAAGCATGCACCTATCCCTGATCTTCAAATTCCTAAATCAATGAATGAAATTATTGATGCGGGCGAACCAATCGCAGATATGACAATTATTTATTCTCCAGACAGTTTTCATCAGAAATTTGGTGAAATAGCACAATCATATTTGGCAGGTACAGTTGATCGATCAGCTGCAATAACAGATATGGAAAAAGCTTGGGTTGAGCTTGGTGGTGCAGAATAAAAATTGATTCCAAAACATCTGATAATTCGAGGTTCTGTCTCAAGGATTGTTCCCTGCGGCAGTTCCTCTTTATCTGTTTATATAATATA
>NZ_CDHP01000046.1:0-12663 GCF_900002895.1 Ercella succinigenes
AAATTGTTCGATTTCTGGAATTTTCATCCCTTTAAAAAGAGACGCCTTTAAGTTTTTATACTATAACCATTGTTATTTAAATGTCATATAAGTGTTTTTTTAATCAATTAGGAGAAAACAAAAATAAAATGTTTTTATTTTAAATTTTGTAAAATTTCATTATACCGCCTGGTTGCCAAAACACTTGGATACCCTTTTTTGCAAAAAGAAAATTTTGCTAATTTTGGCACAACACGCTCTACAATAATTTGCTCGTCAATTGTTTTTGATTTCAGTTTTTCAAGCGCCTCTAAAAATCTCTTGTCTTCTTTTGCTTTATCAAAAAAAGACAGCACATAGACATATTTAAAAAGATTGTAATTACGAAAAGGATACTCAACCTGCATAAATAATGTCCCTATTCCATATTGACAGGGTCCAATTGGTTTTTTGATTGTCCAATGTTCCAAAAGAAATTCAACAGCCAGGTCAAGTGCTGATTCTCTATTTAAATAATCAGTAAAACGAAAAGCATTTAGTATATTAAGCGTGGGGAAAGGATTTGAAAAATCCGTTTCCGGACCATGTCCATAACTAAATTTATTACAACGCCAGCCACCGTCTTTATATTGAATACTTAAAAGGTGTTCATAAGTCTTTTGCAATCTTAAATCGCAGTGATAACCAAGATAACTTAGTATTTCCGCAACATTTGCAGTATGACAAGGATAAACCGCCCCCTGCGGATATACTTTAAAACTGCCATTTTCTCTCCATACACTAAAAAGCAGTTCAGCACATTGTTTGAGCAAAGGATCATCTGGAGACATCCCTAATTCCATTAAATATGACATACATTCAAGCGTTGAAAAAGGAGAGCCTTTTATAAGCCGCTTATCAGGAGTAGTCCAAAAATCGGCACCATTATCATATCTATGTGATAATATTTTTTCGATATCATATAAATATTGATCATCTATAATCATTTTCAGTCTCCTGTATCTGAAATGTTTTTTATAAGCTATTAACCAGATATTTTACTTGCTATTCATCTTCTTGTTAAAAACTATAATTGCTATAAACATAACTATAACAGCATATCCAGTCACCCACAACAAAAAAGGCAGTGTCTGAAAAAACCTGACACTACCTTTTTTTTGTATTCAACTGTTTAGCCTGTCTGTTTTAATCTGGTTTTTCAGATAATTGTGTACTAATATATCTTTCGCCTGAATCGGGAAGTATAGTTAATATGGTCTTACCTTTATTCTCTGGAAGTTTAGCTAACTGTAAAGCAGCCCATACAGAAGCCCCTGATGATATACCCACAAGAATACCTTCTGTTGTGCTGACTAATCTGGCTGTATCAAAAGCATCTTCATTTGTTACACGAACAATCTTATCAATTACAGAACGATTTAGTATTTTAGGAACAAAACCTGCGCCTATGCCTTGTATACGATGCGGTCCGGAACGTCCACCAGATAATACAGGTGAAGCATCAGGCTCAACTGCTACTATCTGAACATTCGGATTTCGTTTTTTGAGAACTTCTCCTACACCGGTTATTGTACCTCCGGTACCTACACCAGCAACAAAAATATCGACTTTGCCACCGGTATCACGCCAGATTTCTTCCGCAGTTGTATCTCGATGAATTTGCGGATTAGCAGGGTTCTCAAACTGCATGGGAATAAAACTACCTGGGATCTCACTCTTTAATTCCTGTGCTTTTTTCACAGCTCCGTTCATGCCTTCATTACCTGGTGTCAAAACAAGTTCAGCACCAAGCATTTTTACCAGTTTTCGCCTTTCTACAGACATTGTTTCCGGCATAGTTAGTATCAGACGATATCCTTTGGCAACACAGGCAAAAGCCAGTCCTATCCCAGTATTACCACTGGTAGGTTCAATAACCACACCGCCCGGCTTTAACTTACCATCACGTTCAGCAGTTTCAATCATGGCCGCGCCTACACGGCATTTGACACTATTTAGCGGATTAAAAGACTCTATTTTTGCAAGCACTGCTGCTTCTGCCGATGCTGCTAATTTAGATAATTTGACTATAGGCGTACTACCAATCACATCAGTTATACTCTCATATACTGCAGATCTAAAACCACCAACAGGATTTGAGTCCGGCAAAAAAGTATTCTCTTTCGTATTTATGCTCATATTATATACTCACTTTCATGATCTATATCATATTTAAAAACAGCCTCTATCCTTTGCTTGTACAAACCAAGTGTTTCATCACTGCGCCGGCGCGGCCGTTCAACGTCTATATCAAAAACATTGCGTATGCTTCCTAGGTTTGGAGAAAAAACCACCACACGGTCAGATAGATATAGAGCTTCTTCCGTATCATGTGTAACCAAAACAATTGTTACACCTGATTCCTGCCATAATCTTAGAAGATCATCTTGCAGACGCTCTCTTGTCATAGTATCTACTGCAGCAAAAGGTTCATCCATAAGAATAATTTTAGGCTCTACCGCCAACGCACGTGCAAGTGCTAATCTTTGCCTCATACCACCTGAAAGCTGTGAAGGATACTTGCTAACAGAATCAGCCAAACCTACTTTTTTCAGATAAATCATTGCTTTGGACTCACGTTCTTTTCTTGGTATACCACGTAGTTTAAGCGTAAAAACAACATTGCTTAAAGCGGTCATCCAAGGGAAAACAGCATAATCTTGAAAAATCATAGCAATATCATGCTTTGGCCGATCACGAAACATACCATTAGCAAGTGGAGATAGAAAACTATATTTTCTTTTATACGCCTCTATTTCCTTTCTTGTAGATGGCAGTGGTTCCAGAACCTGTACCCCGTCTATATATACTCCACCCTCACCAGGAGCCTGAAGTCCGGCCAATATTTCCAAAAAAGTAGATTTCCCACATCCGGAAGGTCCAAGCAAACTTACAATTTTGCCGTCTTCAATTGTAAGAGAAACAGAATTTAACGCTGTAAGTCCATCTGCTGAGCCATCTTCGTTAATAATGGAAAAAAATTTACTGATATTTTTTGCTTCTATCATTATCTGCCCACCTTCCAGACCGCCAATTTTGATTCAATATATTTTAATACTTCTATCAAAAACCAGCCTATAATTCCAAGGACAGCCATACAGACAACCATTTTGGGTATTTGAAACCACTCTTTAGCCTCATTAAGCAGATACCCAATACCTGTACGTCCACCATAAAGTTCAGCAATTACCAGCATGACCAGACCCATGGCAACCCCTGTTTTTACACTCATTATGATCGCACCGATTGAATGCCAGATATATACACGCAAAATCAAGGTAAGTTCACTGGCACCGAATACTCTCGCCGATGATAAGTAGCGAGGTTCAGTATCTTTAACCGCCTGATACGTATTGAATAAAATCGGATAAAATGCACCTAAAAATATTAAAAAAGTCTGCATAGGTAAGCCTATCCCTAAAAGTACAATCGTTATGGGAACCCATGCCGGTGGCGGAATCGGAGCCAGCAATTGGAATAAAGGCAAAGTTCTTTTTCTAAAAGCAATATTCCAGCCCATGAGAATACCTATAGGTATTGCTGTTATTATTGCCAGAACAAGACCAAGAAAAAACTTGCCCATACTGTCTCCAATATGTAAAAGCAGATTTTCTTTTGTCAGCATTATCCAGAACTCAACAGCAACATCACTTAATGTAGGTACAAGCCTGCGATTTATATTCAAAAAACCTGTACGAGGAATTATTTCCCATAATGCAAGAAGTGGTATCAGTACAAACAGGAACTCCAGCGAAAATAAATTCCCCAAAGCAGTTTTACAAAACAGACCAAGTTCTTTTATCAATCTGCGTACAGTATAATTATTTTTGCCAGATGTGTTTATGCCCATTAATAATTATCCTTTCACATTAGTCTAAAAACACTTTAATAATTTTGTCATCTGCAACAGAAAACTCAGGAACAGGCTGACTTGTTAGAATTTCATACGGAATTGTTGTATTTTCAGCAATTAATTTTCTTAGAGAATCTTCATCAATTTCTTGCGCCGATTCCAGCAGCTTGGCAAAATCTTTAGCCGCATTATATTTGCTTTTGTCTGCAAGCAACACCAGAGCAGCCTGATCAAGAACAGCAGGACAGCATTCATCGCCAGGAGTGACATCCCAATTCTGATAAAGCACATTATGTCCCTGTTCAAGAGCAATCACAGAATAAAAACCTTTAATAATGATTCCATCTACACTACCAGCTTCCAAAGCTGGTATCATAGCATCAAATGCCAATGTGGTATATGTTATTTCCGATATATCTGCCCCAAGACGATCAGCATCAGCTTCGAAAGCTTGTAAAAGTTCGCAGTCAGGTGCGGAAACAGCAATATTAAGACCATTTAACTCAGAAAGTCTTCTGTTCAGATCTTTCCTTAATATCAAAGTAGATCCATAAGGATAAGTTACTTTGCCTACTGCTCTTAAATTGTCAAAACCATCAAGCTCAGCTATAGCTCTAAGTTTTTCAGCATCAACAAAACCTATATCCAAATGACCTGCCGCAAGAGCATATGCAACCGTTGAAATTGATTCTAATCTGTCGGCAATATATTTCTCATCAAAATCTTTGTTTTGTTGCGCTGCATAAAGTGCAGCCGTAAGATTACCCCCACTATAACCAACTCTCAAAGGATATAAATCACTATCATTTTGTTCAGATCTACAAGCTGTCATAGTAATAACAAATATTGCTATAAGCAGAATCGCCAGTACTCTTTCTGACAAAAAATATTTTTGCCAGAAAGAATAAAGTTTATTGATTCTGCCTTTTTTACCTACCAAGTCAACCCCTTGAATTCATCGGCAAAAATATTATCTCCAGGATTTTCTGTAATATTTCCGCCTTCTTTCAAGGCCTCCCCTAACTCTTTCAAACCATCAACTTTAAGCTGAACATCAAATTTAAGACGGTCATTTCCATGTCTTATTGCATCAGCAGGAGCACCTGTGTATTCAACAGCGATATCTACAATATCGTCTGCAACAGGATTTGCCAGAATTTTATTATTAGCACGATCTACAGCTTCTATAAACAATTTCAAAGCATCTGGATTACTTGCAAGCAATGAATTCGTAGCATTTATTGTCCGGCAAGGAATATTTGCAGAAATATCCGGAAACAAAACTTTATAACCTTCCAATTCAGCAATGCTTACATGTGGTTCTTCTAAAATTGCTGCATCAACTGCACCACTAGCTAATGCTTGGATAGCAGGCCCTCCGGCTAATTTCTCAAGAACAAATTCCGAACCAGCTTGCTTGGCAGCAGCTGTAATTGATATAACAGCTTCACAAGTAGGTGATATTCCGGCAATACTTTTATTCTCAAGATCCGTAAGTTGCTTGATGTCTGAATTTTCATCAACAACCAGTACAGATGTACAAGGAGCTTTAACCTGTGCAATAGCTTTTATAGGTGCACCGTTAGCAACCGCTGCAATAGCTACAGTCGGGCAAGACCAGAAAACATCTGCCCCGCCGGATACAACAAGATCTCTTGCCGCTGCATTGTCCTCCACAGACTCTATAACAACTTCAAGACCTAGCTCTTCAAAATACCCTAATTCCTGTGCCACATAAAGATTTAAATGATGTGTTGTTTTGGCATCAGCTACAATTATTTGGAATTTTTCTGGTGTTTCAGAACTTTCAGTTTCCCCTGTATCTACAGAATCAATATTAGATTCATTGGAAACTGTAGTTGAACCATTAGCTGTTCCCCCTGTGTTACCGCATCCTGCCGCAAATAATACCAGCAATGCAGCAATCGTTAAGATCGCAATTTTTTTCATATTTTTTGTCCTCCTTTTAATTCCTACTATACCTATATGAATTGATTGAATTGATTTTAGTTTAAAAATCAACCAGTGTCAACCTTTTTGTTAATTTTTATATTTTTTATCAAAAGAGCATAAAAAAGCAGTGTAGCTCGATCAAAGCTACACTACCTTTTAAATGTTTTTGAAAAAACAATTGCCTTATTTATTTTATCCAGAAACAGAAAATATGATGATTTTCGAATTTTTTTCTGTTTAACATCCTCTTTAAGTTGTTTGGAATTATTTATCGCAAATCAAAAAACTTCAATATTTTATCTTTTTCAATCTCTTTACCATCTTCATCCATGACAGAAACACTGGCAAAAGTCCAACCATCAATATTCTCAGGATCCACCCCTGCATTAATAAAAGATTCAGGATTTAAGACAAAGACAATATCCTTATCATTTTCAGAGAGATCTTTTGCCCACTCAAACATGTTTCCTCCGCCAAGATCAACCCCATAATGATCCATTTGCATATGGTATCCTATATGATCTCTGTACAAATCAACAATATGCTTGTAAGCATCTATTGCGGTTGAAGAACCTTCATAAGCCAAAACATCATCACCAAGTTTTTGCCCAATAATCAAAACTCCATCATCATGAATAATATCTGCCGGCAGATTATTGATATCTAAGCCTGCATCAATGAATGGTTGTGCTTCCAGCTCTATCATTACATCATAGAGAGGACTTTTACTAAAATCTTCACTCCAGATAAACCTTGCAGATTTATCCGGGGCTTCAATTAACCAGCCATTGTTTTTACTATCTGCTTTGACATCAATTTCTTCCAGAATTGTCTCAAATGATTTGACTGATTCTGTAGCAACAACGTCAAGCTTTTTGGTTAAGCTGTTACAGCCTGTTATAGAAAAAATAATTATAAGTCCTATAGTAGCAGTAATCATTAATTTTATTTTTTTTATCATAATTAAGCCAGCCCTCTCTCTTTATACATTTCAAAAAATTCAAATTACAATGCTTTTAATTTCAAAATCTTATACCGGCTTAAAACGCTTAAGTCTCAGAGCATTTGAAACTACCGATACTGATGAAAGGCTCATCGCTGCTGCTGCAAACATGGGATTCAAAAGTGGTCCACCAAACAAATGCAGTAAGCCCGCAGCAATTGGAATACAAATCACATTATAGCCAAATGCCCAAAACAAATTTTGCTTGATATTGCGAATTGTTCGCTTACTTAAATTAATAGCAGTAGGCACATCCAGCAGATCAGAATGCATAAGCACAATATCTGCAGATTCCATAGCTACATCTGTACCTGAACCTATAGCTATTCCTATATCAGACTGAACAAGTGCCGGGGCATCGTTAATGCCATCCCCTACCATCGCAACTTTTTGTCCATCGGCTTGAAGTTTTTTAACCTCTCCGGCTTTATCCTGCGGCAAAACCTCAGCTAATATACGTTTAACACCAACCTGCTCCGCTATTGCAGCTGCTGTTTTTTGATTATCGCCTGTTATCATGGCAACTTCTATACCCATCTGATGTAATTTTTCAATAGCTGCTTTACTTGATGCTTTCACCACATCAGCAACGGCTATTATACCTGCAAGTGAACCGTCAAAAGCAATGTACATAGGTGTTTTACCTTCTCCTGCCAGACGATCTGATTCTGATTCAAGTGCAGCAAGAGAAATTGATTTTTCATCCATTAATTTACGATTGCCTACCAGTATGTTTTTGCCGTTAAGAGCAGCTTCAATCCCCTGTCCTGTGATGGCTTCAAAATGCTGTAATTTAAGTATTTCAAGCTCTTTTTCCAGAGCCTTGTTTACAATTGCTTGTGCCAATGGATGTTCTGAGGCTTTTTCAGCAGAAGCTGTGATCTGCAAAATTTCATTTTCTGCCAGATCATCAACTGTTAAAATATCAGTTACGGTAGGCTTTCCTTCTGTTATAGTGCCCGTTTTATCAAGCACAACGGAATTTATTTTATGTGCGTTTTCCAGTGCTTCTCCGCCCTTTATAAGTATACCGTTTTCTGCCCCTTTACCTGTTCCCACCATGATAGCCGTAGGAGTAGCAAGTCCTAAAGCACAAGGACAAGCAATTACCAGAACAGAAATAAATATTGTCATTGCAAATTCAACATCTCTTGTTGCAATAAACCAGGCACCGGCTGAAACTATAGCAATCACAAAAGCGATCGGAACAAAGTATCCTGAAACTATATCCGCTATCTGAGCAATAGGAGCTTTTGAGCCCTGGGCGTCTTCAACCAATTTTATTATTTGTGCCAAAGCCGTATCACTGCCTACTTTTTCTGCTCTGAAACTAATATTACCATTAGCATTTATTGTTGCGGCATAAACAGAATCCCCGGCTTTTTTATCAACCGGCATGCTTTCACCTGTAAGCATTGATTCATCAATAGAAGTCTGTCCATCAACAACTTTTCCATCTACTGGTATTTTTTCTCCTGGTTTAACAATTATAATGTCTCCAATTTCAACTTCATCTATAGGTATTTCTTTTTCTGTACCATTTTGCAAAATAATTGCAGTTTTGGGAGCAAGACCAATCAGCTTTTTTAATGCTTCACTGGTTTTGCCTTTAGCTGACATTTCAAGGGTTTTTCCCAGCATAACCAATGTCAGAATTACACCTGCTGTTTCATAATAAAGCATATTTACAGAATGAAAATCGCCACTGGCAATCAGAAAGGTATTGTACAAAGCATAAGCTAAAGCAGCCGTAGTACCTATGGCTACCAGAGAATCCATATTAGGACTGCGCTGTATAATAGCTTTTACCCCGACTGTGTAAAATTTGTATCCTGCAATGATTATTGGAACAGTCAAAAATAGCTGAATCAGAGCAAATATAAGCGGATAATTCATCGGATCAAGAGCCGAAGGAAACGGTAATCTTAATGAGGTTGACATATTGATCATGGGAGCCATAGCAATATAAAACAGCGGGATACAGAATACAGCAGAAACAATAAATCTCGTCCACATAATGCTTATTTCTTTTTGTCTTCTTGCCCTATCAGCATCCAAACCACTAGTTTTTGAATCTTCGATAATACTGTAACCTAAATTCTCAATTGAATCCTTTATGCTCGATAGACGCACTTGTTCTGGATTATATGCAAAAGTTGCCTTTTCAGTAGCAAAATTAACTGAAGCATTTTCTACTCCAGCCATACCTCCTACTGCTTTCTCAACACGCTGAGCACATGCGGCACATGACATTCCACCAACTGAGATTGTAACCTTACTATTACTATCTTTTTTTTCCACTTTATAGCCGAGCTTATTGATACTTTCCTCAATAACTGAGAGAGACAAACTGTCAGAATCATACTCAACAAAAAGTTTTTCACTAGCCAGATTTACAGACGCCTTCTTTACACCTTCCATACCATTTACTGTCCGTTCTACACGTCCTGAGCATGAAGCACAGGTCATTCCCTTTATATTTAAAACTTGTTTTTCCACGTCTAAGACTCCTTTCTGAATCTAACTGCTTTCTTGAATTATCCAAGACATTTGAAAGATATTTTTATTGTTTTGACAAATAATAACCATCACGCTATTATTATAGCCGTAAACTACTTTTTTGTAAGTACGCACTTAATAGTTATATACTACCCAAAAGGATAGTATAGACATTGCAAAAATTATTTTTTAATAATAATTTTTGTAACAACTTAGGAGGAAATATATATGAGCACTAAAAATAATAATCTTAACTGCCCGGTTGATGCTACGCTAAGATTGATAGGTGGTAAATATAAATCCCTTATTTTGTGGAACCTTCTCGGAGGTGCTTTAAGGCATGGAGAATTGCAAAAAATTATTCCTCAGGCTACACCTAAAATGCTAACTCAGCAGCTGCGCGAACTGGAAAGTGACAATCTAATCAACCGGAAAGTTTTTCCGGTTGTTCCACCCAAGGTAGAATATTCTTTAACGGATTTTGGTAAAAGCCTGCAGCCAATTCTGGCAGCAATGTATGAATGGGGTGCAAATTATATGAGAGATAATGGCAATGAACCAGCCTGCGCCATGAAACCATTAGGGTTGCCTTAAATAGAAAATTCTATAGCAATACCATCTGGATCTAAAACCTTAAAGTGTTTTGGTTTTGGTTTTAGATCAATGATTTCTGACGGGTTATATCCCATACTAATTGCCTTATCTCTTAGATTATCCAGTTTATCTTCTGTAAAAAAGCTCATCACCATCCCTTTTGTAGAAACTTTTTCTACATCATTAAACTGAATCAATTCCAGCATAGTTTCACCCTCTGCATTTGCTAGAAAAGCAATTGTACCTGGTCCAGGATTAAATTTTTTCAGCAACACAAGCCCTGCAAGCTGCTGATAAAAAATAATTGATTTTTCAATATCACGAACCATAAATGTAATGTAATTAAACTTCATAATAACTCCCTTCAATCTTTTAATAATGTTTTGTTAGGTTAAATAGAAGATTAAAACTATGAATATTGTTTTGTATCATATTCGTAAAACTCAAATTATTTCATGCTTTTGTTTTAAATATTAATTCTTAACTAATATTTTAGCATCTACTCTATATTCAGCAACATAGCAATATTAATATTATTTTTTGCTGCTAGCAAAAAAAACAATGGGGCTGTCTCAAAATGAAAATTATGAGACGGCTCTTTTTTATGTCAAAAACTTAAAATATGGTTCCGAACAACCCCCTAATCAGGTAAAAATTTAGTTGTGAAAATAAAAAATTTACAGTGTGACTATAGCAAAAACGGGGGGCTATATTCATTGGTTAAGAAAAGGAGAGCCGGTGCCGGACCACAACATAATTTCAAGGTTTCGTAAGATGTACCCGCCAAATTTCATGGAAAATCTATTAACGCAGATGGTTATGCAACTTGCTTGTTAAACGACGAAATAAAGTCTGCAAAAAAGCAGAAAAATAACAATATAAAATATAGTCACGACAAAATAACAGCAGGCTAGCGGGACACTATATATAATTTTATTCAAGTTTGCAAACGCATTATTGACAGGCTTATACAGGCTTTTTATTATAATTCTTATCTGGCACTTAGTGCCAGACAAGGATATCAGAATAATCCTTTGAAGTGTCTTTATATCAGCACGTTTGACGATTTAAAGCGATAACGTTGTCTGGCACCAGGTACCAGGCAAGCTTCTAGGAAAACACGGCTGTAAAGACCTATTGCCAGGCATTATAAGGATTTTTTGATTTGAGATAGAGTGTCCCCCCTATACGGTGGTTGTCAAGATAGTTGTCGCAATTGATCTGAAATTTTCTTTGGTCTATTCAACCAAACTTCTGGTTGAAGATTCCAAGCTCTTGTATTATTTTTCCACCGCAATGGATTATTGATTCTTGCGGTAGCATACACCTGCTTTCTACGGTTTAAGATATCTTGGGCAAGTCCATTATGGTGCTGACTGGGAGTAAGGAATTGTATTCCACTATGGCGATGCTCATGTCTGTACCACTCTACAAATTTTTTGCACCATTTTCGAGACTCATTCAGGCTGGAAAATCCTTTTTTGGGGTAGTTTGGACGGTATTTGCAAGTTTTAAAGATTGATTCTGAATATGGGTTATCGTTACTTACCCTTGGTCTGCTACGAGATGGCTTAATACCTAGCTCATAGAGTGTTTCGAGCATAGTTGCACCCTTCATAGGGCTGCCATTATCCGAATGTAGTACAAGAGGCTGTTTATTGCTGTTTATTCCTTGGCACAAGATAGCTCGTCTTATCAAGCGACTGGCATTTTCTGCTGTTTCTTGATCCCAAACTTCCCAACCAACTATATCTCTGGTATAAATATCCAGTATCAGATACAAATAGTAATACAATCCCTTTATTGGTCCGTTTATATATGTTATATCCCAAGACCAGACCTGATTTTTCCCAGTAACACAATGATTCTCTTGTTTATACCTATGAGGTTTGCGTGTTCCACCATATTTGAGTTTGATTTTTTCTTCACGCATAACTCTGTAAAAACTTGATTCTGAAGCTATATATATACCTTTATCCGCCAATATAGGCACAATCTGACTTGGCGGCTTGCCAGCGAATTGCGGCTTGTTAATTGTCTGTATAATCTTCTTCTTTTCATGCTCAGTCAATTTATGCTTAGGTTGCGGGTGCTTTGCATTAGGCCGCTGATCTTCGATCGGCAGTTTTGGATTTGTCCATCTCTGCAGTGTTCTCGGCGTGATTCCTACTTCCTTGCAGGCCGGGGATTGTCTTGCTCCGGCTGTTATCGCCTCAGTAACCAATGCTATTATTATTTCGCGATCTGAGGCAATGGTCATTCTTCCTCTTGTTCTGTTTGCGAGGTTCCCCAGATCGCTTCGACTTTTTTTCTTAGTTCTAGTAAAGCTCTGGCTTCAGCAAGCTCAGACTCCATCTTCTTAAGACGTTTTTTTACTTGCTGTATTTCTTTCTCGTTTTCTTTTTCGTTTTCCATTAATTCGCTTATGGTAGATGTCATTGCAGTATTTGCTCTCAAACAATTTTCCTGCCACTTGTGAACTTGCTCAGGTGATAATCCTCTATCTAAGCAATACTTTATCAAATCAATTTCGTTTAATTTTATTGTATCCATTACAATCGCGAATTTTGAATCACTGCCCCATTTTTCTGCTGCTTGGGCATTATCCGCCAGATCAAGTTTGCCTGCTACTTTCCACCTATAACGCCACTTCTTTATTGTATCAATCGGTACACCTACTATTTCATGTATCGCTTTTGGCCCTAAATTCTCTGGCGGCAGCATCATTCTCAACACTGCATCC
>NZ_CDHP01000047.1:0-1948 GCF_900002895.1 Ercella succinigenes
TCGGGTCCCCACAAAGATCCCAAGCTGGTGTATCAAGCTTTTGCCCGTATCCGGCCTGAACTGAAAAAGATCCGGATATTCCATACAGACCGCGGAAGTGAGTTCAAGAACAATGCCATTGACGGGCTTCTGGCAACCTTCAAAATTCAGAGGTCGCTAAGCAAAAAGGGCTGTCCTTATGATAATGCCGTGGCGGAGGCAGCCTTCAAAGTATTCAAAACTGAGTTTGTTTATCAGAGCACCTTTAGATCACAGGAGGAGCTGGCACTTGGACTGGCGGACTATGTCCATTGGTACAACAACATCCGGATCCATTCCTCGTTGGGTTATAGGACACCTGCAGAATACAGACTGATTGACCTTAAGAAAACTGTCTAAATTTCTGTTGACAATCCAAAAACACTTTCCAGCTCATTTGCATTAGCTGCCGGGAAGTATGCCTCCTGATATTTATTATCACCTTGAGGATTAAGAACAGATTCTATATTACTATTCATTTGAGAGTCAGCTATTAAACCTACGGTAAAAATTCTGGCTTTATAATCTGCCTTGATTTTTTGTGCTTCGGCGATAGCCTTATCTCGCCCGATAGCAGTAAAAGAATTACCTGGGCCAAAAGTTATTCCTTCTGACCAGGCATAGTTGCCACTACTTATTCTGTAATAAGCAGCATCATAATAGAAAGTCGGCTCGCCATCCGTCATAAAAATAACTATTTTTTGTACACCTTCTCTGCCATTTGCCAATTCTTCAGCAGCCTTCATAAAGCCTGCCTGCATATTTGTTCCGCCTTCTGCCTTCAGAGAATTAACTTTAGTTGTCAGCAAAGAAGCATCGGAAGTAAACGACTGCACAATAGAAGCATCATTATAAGGTGTATCGTTATAATATGTACGCCATCCACCATCAATTCTAGCAGTACCGGAACTACCAATATCACCGGCATAAGAAACAACGGATATTCTGTTATCCATGCCGGCAGAAAGAGCACCATTAATAAAATAATTTGCTGCATCTTTAAGGGATTGTAATCTGGTTTTGTCACCTAGATTTTCTGCCATACTGCCCGATACATCAAGAACGAGCACAATGTCAGCCGGATCAGTCGAAGTTAAAGGATTACCTTCGACAGTAAGAGTGATATCAAATTCACGATTATCTGGATCAGCGTTTACAGGAACAGCTGTTTTATTAACAATGATCTCTCCGGGAACAGGTAGCTGATCAGCACTTGTTATTCCTGCAGGTATCATTGTAAATGTAAAAATTACTGCCAGCAGAAAGCTAAAAATTCTTTTTTTACTAAAATTGCTTTTAGCATTTATCTTTGAAATATTGACTGATTCGATCTGCTTAAATTCTTCTGGAGTTAAGCACTCTCTTTTCAGCCTCGCTTTTAGGCTAAGCGTGGTGAACCCTTTTGAAAAAAATGTCTCATTTTAATCCCTTTCCTTTCTTTTTCACGATTCAAATCATTTCATAACAATAGAGTTCCTTAAAATATGCAAAACCTGCATCCTTGCATTTAATATGACAAGTAAAACAAATGCATTTTTAAAAAAAAGAATGTCAATAGCAAAAACAAGAAGTTTTATTGCAATTGTATTACAATTTTGATTATATGCCCCTAAAAAGTCAAGTCCAAAAAGTTGGTGTAAATTGTCTTCCGGTATCTGCATGAATCAGGTGACAACATGCAGGTATGCTGCTCGTTCTGCTAACGCTTCTTTTCTTGCTGTTTCTCTCTCATCAAAGTAGCGATCCATTATGAAATACTTTTTGCCGGTCAACCATTTTTCATGGTGCTCCATCAGAACTGCTCCCATCAGTCGGATAAGACTGTCATCATTGGGGAATATCCGTATAACGCGTTCCCTACGACGTAGCTCTTCGTTGAGTCGTTCTATGCTGTTACTGGTTCTCAGTCGTTTGCGATAGGCTTCCGGCA